>DASRIN010000442.1:0-4938 GCA_035649975.1 Gemmatimonadales bacterium | reverse complement strand
ACGGCAAGCAGTTCGAGGTCGAGACCTCAAGGCGTTCCACTGCCGCTCCCAGTTGACGCTGCTCTGGCCGCACGATGACGCGGGCCGGCCGCTTGGCATGCTTCCACCGAGGGCAGCAGCGTACCTGGCTCAGTTCGAGGCCGACCTGCAGGCCCGCCGCGATTATGAAGCCGGACCGATATGGACGTTGTTCCGGACTCGCGCCGCCACTGCGCAGCACCGGGTGGTCTGGCCCGACGTGGCTCGGCAGCTCAGTGCCGTGGCGCTCACCGCCGGGCACGATGCCGAACGCATTCCCCTCAACAGCTGTTACATCGCACCGGTGCGCTCCGCCTCGCAGGCACATGCTCTGGCAGCCTGGTTGAACTGCACCTGGATCAGAGCCGTGGCACGAGTCAGAGCGGTTCCCGCCTCTGGCGGATTCGCCCGCTTCAATGCGCAGGTCGTCGGCGGCCTGCCTCTCCCTGACGGTGCGCTGGCCGATCCCACACTCAGCCGGCTGGGACGCGCCGGCCAGGGAGGAGAGTCGGTGCAGGACGAGCTGGATCGGATCACCGCACAGCGACTCTCACTTTCGCCTCTGGCTCAGCGTGCGCTTCGTGCGGCGGTGGACGGCGCCTCCAACAATCGTCGCTGAGTCGCTCCTCGGAGTGCCGGATGCTCTGCTGACGGCCCTGCAGCCGGGCCGGCCAGCCTCCGGGGCTGCGGTGGCAGCGGCATTGGCGGGGAGCGTGGCACCAAGGGAGCTCGCGACAGATCCTCCTTCATGGCTCCTCCCGGAGCAGGGAAAGAGCTTTCGACGGGTGCTTGCTACAATCGAGCGCTACCGCGGCGCCGTCCTGGCCGATCCCGTCGGGAGCGGAAAGACGTTCGTGGCCCTAGCCGTTGCGGCAAGACTGAACCGGGGACCAACCGCCTGTCTGGTTCCGGCAATGCTTCTGGCCCAGTGGCAGAGAACAGCAGCACGGCTGGCCATCCCAGTCACCCTTAGCTCTCACGAACAGGTGAGCCGTGGCCATCTCCCCAAGGCAGCTCGGGGTCTGGTGATCATCGACGAGAGCCATCACTTTCGGAACCCGCGCACCAAGCGTTACCGCCACCTGGCTCCCTGGCTGACTGGACGACCAGCCTTGCTGGTTACCGCTACCCCGATCGTGAACAGCATGCGGGATCTGGCGCACCAGCTGTTGCTCGCAATCAAGGATGATGCGCTAGCACCCCATGGTGTACGGTCGCTCCACTCGATGCTGGCCGGAGGGTGCGCGGTTGAGGCCCTGGGACAGCTGGTGCAGGAGAACGAACGGGTGACCGAAGGGCGCCCGCTGCGGCGGGTCCAACGCAGTCTACCGGACGAGACGGAGTCAGCCGCAACGCTGCATTGCCTGGACTTGCTGGGGCAGCTGCGGCTCTCCCGGAACGAGGCGATTGCCGGGTTGATCCGAGGCGTCCTCCTGCGAGCGGTGGCCTCGAGTCCCGCCGCCCTGGAAGGCGCGCTGCGCCGCTACCGAAGACTACTGTTCTGCGCGCGTGATGCGGCGCAGGCCGGGCAACCCATGGATCGGGCCGAGCTGAGGCGGTTTACCCGGGAGATGGGCGACCAACTCGTCTGGTGGGAATTGCTGCCCGGAAATGGGACTCAGGGCGAGATAGAGTTGGACGATCTTTCCCAGCTGGAGCGGCAGGTACGAGAGGTTGGAACGGCCGTCCAACAGCCAGACGGAAAGCTGGACCGGCTGGAACATCTGTTGAGTGAGAACACTCCAACTCTCGTGTTCACGGCATTCCGTGACACGGTCAGATATCTGCGCGATCGCCTGGGTCATCTGCGCCTGGCATGGTGTAACGGAGAGCGGGCCGGCATCGGGCACACTCCTCTAGCACGCGATGCCGTCCTCGGCTGGTTTCGGGGTCCAGTCAACTCCAGCGTCGCCCCCAAGCATCTCGTCGTCACCGACGTCGCGGCCGAGGGACTCGATCTTCAGCGGGCAGCTCGGGTGGTCCACTACGATCTTCCGTGGACCCCGATGCGCCTGGAGCAGCGAGAAGGCAGATCGGTACGCTATGGCTCGCAGCACGCTCAAGTCGAGGTGATCCAGTTCGCGCTTCCACCGGAGCTGGAGCGGCAGCTCAAGCTCGAACGGGTCCTGGCGCGAAAGGCTCGGATTCCCGCAGCCGCCGGGATTGGGCCCAACGGCCGCCACATCTGGCGGTGGAGGGCAGAGCTGGCCGAGCGTTTCCGGAGCGCTTCAGCCCAGTCCGGCGTTGCGGTCATCGATTCTTCCACTCCCGGCCTTCTGGTCGGGTTCGCTCTGCACCACCCCGCGAGTCCGGGTGCTCTTGCGAGCACCATCCTATGGCTGGCAAAGGATGGCTCGTGGAGCGAAGCGCCGGCAGAAGTAAGTCACCGACTCTCCCTGGCCGCGGCACAGCAGGACGTTGTAGTGGTTGATCCCGCTCTGCTGCGTGAATGGCTCGCGCTGCTCGCTGGTCCACTGCGAGAGCGTCTCACCCTGGTTCGGGGCCGGCGGTGGATCTCACCGGACCCGAGCAGTGCGACCCGGCAAGCCGTGAACAGAATTCAGTCGCTCATCGGCGATGCCGCCCGACGGCGTCAGCCCACCTGGCTGGCCGAGCTGGAAGGTGCCCTCGCGTTCCTGGCGAGCGGACACACCGCAGGCGAAAAGACCATGGTCGAACGCCTGGTGCAGGCGCCGGTCCGGGAGCTCGGGGAGCTGATCCGGAGGCTGCCGATCCAGCCATTCAGGTGGGAGGGGCTCGAGATCCGGCTGACTGGCCTGGTAGTGTTCAGGCCTGCGCAGGGCTCCAGTTCCCCGCTAGCTTCTGCGGGTGCCAACACTCCAGACCGCATTATTCGATCTCGACGGGACCCTGATCGACTCGATCAGGCTGATTCTCGACAGCTACCACCACACGCTCACGCAGCACAACCAGCCCGCCCGAACCGATGAGGAGTGGCTGAGGGGAGTGGGTACTCCGCTCCACATTCAGTTTTCGGCCTGGCAGGACTCACCCCAAGTTCTGGAGGCGATGATCGCGACGTATCGGGAATACAACCTCAAGCACCATGACCGTATGGTGACCATCTACCCCGGTGTGCTCGAGGCCATACGTGAGATCAAGGCTGCGGGAATTCAGACTGGTCTCGTCACCAGCAAGAACCGGCAGGGTGCAATTCGAGGGCTCCAGCTCGTGGGCCTCGAGGCATTAATGGATGTGATGGTCTGTGCCGATGAGGTGACCAATCCCAAACCGCACCCGGAGCCGGTCGAAAAGGCCGTGGCCCTGTTGGGAGCCGCTCCTGCCTCTACCGTATACGTGGGCGACAGCATCCACGACATGCATTCGGGACGGGCAGCAGGAGTGAAGACCGCCGCAGCTCTATGGGGCCCGTTCAAGCGGGACCATCTCGAGCATGCGGAACCAGATTACTGGCTGGAGAAGCCGGGGGATCTAGTGGAGTTGTTCACCCATCCAAAACCTCTCTCAGGCGCCTCGTGAGGGTTTCCACGGTAAATGGCTTCTCCAGATATCCGGTCCCGGCCGGAATTGACCCGTTGCTGGTAAAGGCGCGCTCGGCGTAGCCCGACATGAAAACCACCCGGAGCTCAGGGCGGCGAGCCCGAAGCCGCTCGACCAATTCGTAGCCTCCCATCTCCGGCATGACCACGTCGGTGAGTACCAGATCGATGTCTCGCTCGTAGGCCTCGAAAACTGTCAGGGCTTCGGCTCCATTGCGCGCTTCGAGGACAGTGTAGCCATGCCACTCCAGCAGTCGGCGGACGGACGCGCGCACCGCGGCTTCGTCTTCGACCAGGAGCACGGTCTCGGTGCCGACGTCCGCCGTCCGCTGCTGAGTAGCTCCGAGAGCCGGCTCTGATCCCCAGTAACGGGGGAAGTACAGGGTGAACGCCGCACCCTGACCCGGCGCGCTCTCCACAGCAACTCGACCGCCGCTCTGGTCCACGATCCCGTAGACGGTGGAAAGACCGAGACCCCGGCCACCACCGCCTTGCTTGGTGGTGAAGAACGGCTCGAAGATCCTCTCCTGCGCCGAAGGCTCAATACCGACCCCGGTGTCGCTCACCGTCACCGCTACATGGGATTCCCCCTCGAGCTCGGTGTTGAAGCTGGAGATCAACAGCTGCCCACCTGACGGCATGGCATCCCGGGCATTCAGCACCAGATTGACGAAGGCCTGTTCTACCTGCGCCGGATCCACGAAGATGTTGCCCAGCTCGGGATCCAGCTGGGTCTCCAGCCTGATTTCAGTCCCGAGGAGCCGCTGCAGCATTGGCTCGAGCTCCGCAATCATCGTGTTGAGAGAGACCACCCGAGGCCGGAGCAGCTGCCGGCGGCTGAAGGCCAGCAACTGCCGAGTCAATCCGGCCGCGCGTTGTCCGGCATCGCGAATCTGCTCGATATCATTTCGGATAGGATCGTTGGGCCGCAGCTCCTGAAGAATCAGATCGCTGTAGCTGAGAATCCCGGTCAGCAGGTTGTTGAAGTCGTGCGCGATCCCTCCAGCCAGCCGCCCCACCGCGTCCAGCCGCTGGGCGTGCTGCAGCTGTTCCTCCCGCTGTTGTTCGGCCGCGTCCCGCGCCTTTCGATCGGAGATGTCCTCCGAGAGGACGACGGCGCCGGTTATCTCGCCAGTGGGGGCCTGGAGAGGCGCCGCGGCCAGCCGTACGGTCCGTCTCCCGGCCGCGGTGTCGACCAGAATCTCTTCGTCGAAGGGGCCCTCGCCTCGCAGCACCCGCCCCGGTCCCCAGTCCACCAGCTGCACCGGCTGGCCGGTGGCCGCCCACCAGGTGGCACGGTCGCTCAGAGCCTGCAGGCTATCCGGAGTTTCGCCCCAGACCTGCTGACTGGCGGGATTAGCGAAGACGATGTTTCCAGTCTGATCCAGTAGCCAGATAC
>DASRIN010000441.1:0-2566 GCA_035649975.1 Gemmatimonadales bacterium | reverse complement strand
GCGATGTCGATCTCCCGCACCGATCCTCGGGCCCAGTTGATCACCTCGGTCGTCAGCACCGCGCGCACTCCCACCTCCTCGCAGATGGCCAGCAGGAGTGCATTGATCCCCGTGGTGTCGGCACTGGTCAGCTCGGTAATGTTGCCGACACCCATGAGCTGCGCCGCTGTGGGGTACCGGCGATGCACCTCGGCATAGCGTTCCAGCGAAGCCATGAAACCGAAGCCGATCGGCTCGATGATGGGATCGATCAGATATCCCACTCTCCAGCGCTCCAGAGCATCGATGCTGGGATCGAGCGTCTCCAAGCCCTCGCCAAAATCGGGAATGACGACCACTCGCGCCGGGGTGCCGGCCAGCTCGCGGGCAACCTCCAGGTTGGAACCGTTGACGCTCAGCACCAGCTCAGCTCCGGCCTCCACCGCCTGGCGGATCTCGCCGGGATCGAAGCTGTCGATGCTGACCCGCATGCCGGCCTCCCGCAGCTGGCGAACCAGGCCGGGAAGGCCGGGGAAGGGAACACCAGGGGTGCATCCGAGATCGATGATGTCCGCCCCGCTGCTACGGAAATACTCCGCGGCGGCACGGACCTCTTCGGGCGGCAGCTTGGGCGCGTTGTTGATCTCGGCCAGGATCTCGATCGAGTAGCTGCCGTAGTCGCGCAGTACCGCAGCCTGGCCGAAATATCCCGGAATCTCGCGGAGGTCCTTGGGCCCTTTCTCCACGGCTACGCCG
Source organism: Gemmatimonadales bacterium (assembly GCA_035649975.1). Lineage (GTDB taxonomy): Bacteria > Gemmatimonadota > Gemmatimonadetes > Gemmatimonadales > GWC2-71-9 > CAVVWJ01. Next base: position 1,831 of record DASRIN010000441.1, on the reverse strand, counting down.
AACCGGTCGGTCAACAGCGTTACTTCGCCTTCGCAGAGTCCGGGGATGAGCACCAGATCGGTGCCGGCAGGCACTTCGAGATGGCGGGCGATCCACGGCGTAGTCATCAAAGCAGCCACCGTGATGCGGAGAACGGCGACACTGGACTCGAAGGGCGGCTCCATCTGGTCCAGCACCCGGCGCAACGCCGGCTCGGCGAGAGTGCCGGTTACAAAGAGCACGCGGCGGGGCAGCGGGATTCCGCTCCCTGTGCTCACGGCCCCGCCGTCCCTCTGCCCCGCTGGCCCGCTTATCTCGGATCCCCCGACCGTACCCATTTGTTGGGCGTCCCCTCGAGCGCGCCACCCTGGGGCCGCCAAAGCACGACCTCCTCGATCTTTCGGGCCAGCTCGAAATCCTTGTCGGTAATGCCGCCGGCCGCGTGGTTTTGCAGCTTCACGACGATCCGGCCCCAGGTGACGGTCAGGTCCGGGTGGTGATAGGCCGCCTCGGCGAGATAGCCGACCGCGTTGACCAGCATCAGGGTGGTGGGCCATCCGTCGGTTTTGTAGACCCGGCGGATCCAGCCGTCTTCGCAATACCAGCCGGGGAGCTCCTTCAGGCGCTCGTTGGTTTCGGTCTCGTTGTAGGTGCGTTCTTTGGTTGCGGGCATCGTTGTCTCCTTGTAGTCGATAGTCACTAGTCATTAGTCACTAGTGGCTGGTCGGGAATTGGCGACTAGCGACTAGCGACTAACGACTCTTCACATCACCACTCCACCATTCACCATGATCATCTGGCCGGTAAGAAAGGCCGAGTCGTCCGAGGCGAGAAAGACGGCGGCACTGGCTACGTCCTCGGGCGTGCCCCAGCGGCGCAGCGGCGTCATCTCGACGACTTTCTGACGAAAGTTGGGATTGGCCCCTTCGCCGAATGCAGTTTCAATGAAGCCCGGAGCCAGAATGTTCACCCGAATATCCGGTGCCACATCACGCGCGAGCGAACGACTGAAGCTGGCTACTCCGCCCTTGGCAGCCGAGTAGAGGACTGGGTTCTCTCCCTCCATCCCGACATTCACGTGGTCCCACGCCATGTTTATGATGTTGCCGCCGCCCTGCTTTCGCATGAGATCCACGGCCGCCCAGGACGCGAGCACGGTTCCTCTGAGGTCCACCGCCAGTACTGTGTCCAGCTTCTGCCCCCGCGAGAGTTGGGTCGCCTGACCGGTCAGAATGTCGGCGCCGGCGTTGTTGATCCAGACATCGATCCGGGAAAATGCCTTGCTCAGCTCAGCCGAGAGCCGCTCGATGTCGTCGTCCCGTCCAATGTCGATCCGCAACATCTCGGCCCGCCGGCCCAGATCGCGAATAGATTGGGCGGTGGCTCGAGCACCTTTCTCATTCGAGCGATAGGTGATTGCCAGGTCGGCGCCCGCCGTTGCGCAGCGCAATGCGATAGCCCGGCCGATCCCACTGGAGGCGCCGGTCACCAGCACATTCTTCCGCTCCAACTGGGCCACCGCTCGCCTCCCTGTCCCTCTGGGATAACTTCTTAAATGGCAACATACCAGCGCCTTAGAATCTTACAAGGAGCCGAGATGCGGTTGCTGGTCAGCGTGAGATCCCACGGTGAGGTCGCAGCAGCCTTGATCGGTGGAGCGGACATCATCGATGCCAAGGAGCCCAGCGAGGGCTCGCTGGGAGCGGTCACTCCGAGGGTACTGGTCGGCATCATGCGCCGGGTGCCGCCCGAGGTTGAACTAAGTGTGGCCCTGGGAGACCTGCTCCGAACATCCCAGCTCCTGCAGGTGATCGGCCGGCTGCCACTGCTCCTACGACGGAGTGCCACGTAT
>DASRIN010000440.1:0-2519 GCA_035649975.1 Gemmatimonadales bacterium | reverse complement strand
GTCGGCCGGCGCCAGTCCTGCGGCCCAGATCGCCGACCCAACCAGGAGAAACAGCGCGAACTGCGCTATCACCATCACGCCGGACCCCACAAGGGCGACACGCGCGTCGCGCAACGAGCGGGTGGCCAGCAGCCGCTGGACGATGAGATGGTCGGTTCCGTGCGATGCAGCCGATAGCAGTGCGCCGCCGACGAGCCCACCCAACAGTGTGTAGGTCCTGGTGAAATCCAGGCCGGCATCGATGACCTTCAACTTTCCTGCCTGGCGAGCGAGCTCCAGCGCTGTGTCGGCTCCACCGGCAAGGTTCCAGGCAACGATGAGCGCCCCGATGCCGCCGGCGAGATAGACCGAGAGCTGAAGCACATCGGTCCAGACCACCGCCTTGAAGCCACCCAGCCAGGTGTAGATCATGGTGATCACGCCCATCACCACAATCGAGGTGGGGATACTCCAGTCGGTCACCAGTGCCAAAGGGATCGCGCTGGCAAATACCCGCACCGCATCACCGAGAAAGCGGGTAACCAGGAATACCGTCGAGGTCAGGCGACGGGTGCCGACGCCAAAGCGGGACTCTAAGCGTGCATAGGCGGTCTCCTGGTCGCCCCGGAAGTAGCCAGGCAGCAGCCAAACCGCCACCCCGACGCGGCCAACGAGATAGCCGAAGGTGAGCTGCAGAAAGGTGAGATCGCCTCGGGCACCGATGCCGGGAACGCTAATTACCGTGAGAGCTGAGGTCTCGGTCGCGACGATGGAGAGGAGAATCGCCCAGGCTGGGAGATTCCGGGCGCCGAGGAAATAGTCGGAGGCGCTGCGCTGGTGCCGGGCCACCCAGAGCCCGACTCCCAAGGTAAAGACGAAGTAGACTACGACGACAGCGAGGTCGACGTGCTTCAAAAGCGTGAGCCGTTAGCGGTAAGCGGTAGGCGGTAAGCGGTAAGCGGTAGGCGGGAGAAACGAATGTCGCGCATATGCCAAGGCGGCCAAAGAAGGTGAATCTCTCTGGCCGCCAGCTTACCTGTCACCGCTTACCGCTCACGCTGTAAAGCTGCTCCCACACCCGCACCCACCGGTTGCGTTCGGGTTGTTGAAGGTGAACCCGGAGCCCTGCATGGAGCTGACGTAGTCGATGGTGATGCCGCTCAGATACTGGGCGCTGAACCCGTCCACGAACACGCGCACGCCGTTGATCTCGGCGACGATGTCGTCCTCCAGCGGCCGCTCTTCGATGTTCAGGCTGTATTTGAATCCCGAGCAGCCGCCCGGCAGCACGCTGACCCGCAGTCCGGCGGACTCCGCCGGCACCTGCTCCTGGGCGATGAACTTCTGCACCTCTTCGGCGGCCCGGCCGGAAAGGACCAGGTTGAACCCGGTAGTGGCTGCCTGCTGTTCGAGACCGCTCATTCTAACTCCTTCGGTAGAACCAGCTTGGGGTGGCAACGCCAAGCCGGAGTCCATCAGTTCGGTTGAGAGAATTCTAAGTGGCCGCCGGCAGTCCTGTCAACGCTCGCGGCCAGCCGCTCGTCGGCCCGCAAGTTGCGCATTATCAAGGCGAAAGCCGCAATAGCCGCAGCACTGTAGAGCAGGCCGTTACGGACCGTGCCGGTAAGAAACTCTCCCACCCCGAACAGCGCGGTGAAGACAGCAATCACCCCGGCCACCCAGTTGACAACCGCCAGGGCACCTCCGGGTATCCGGTCGTCGCCAAAGCCGAGCCGGACCGCCACCGTCCGCCACCCGGGACCACCCGGCCGAACCTTACGATAGAAGCGGTTGAGCACCTCATCCGGTTCCGGGGCGGTGAAAAAGGTGACGCCGAGCCACACGGCAGTAGTGACCGCAACCGTCACCACCATGGCAATGGCGTAGTCCCGGCTCGAGGTATCCACGGCATTGATGCCGGTGAAGTGCAGGACGATCGAGGTGACAAACGACGCGGCCATGGCGCTGATCTCGGACCAGGCATTTATCCGCCACCAGTACCAGCGCAGGATGAAGACCAGTCCGGTGCCCGCGCCCAGAGCGAGCAGCAGCTTCCAGCCCTGCTCCACACTCTCGAGGTAGGCCATCACCACCAGGGACAGCAGCATGAGGGTGACCGTGGCGATTCGGGATGCGATCACTTGGGCCCGGCGGCTGGCCTGAGGCCGGATGAACCGGAGATACACGTCGTTCACCAGGTAGGACGCTCCCCAGTTCAGGTGGGTGCCGATGGTGCTCATGTAGGCGGCCGCGAAGGTGGCCAGGAGCAGCCCCTTCATCGGCGAGGGCAGCACATCCACCATCACCCGCACATAGCCCTCTTCCGGATTGCTTAGACCGGGATACCGCAGCACAGCGACGAAGCCGACGAGAATCCAGGGCCAGGGACGGAGCGCATAGTTGGCGATCTGGAACCAGAGCGTGGCCAAGAGTCCGTGACGCTCGTCCTTCGCCGCCAGGATTCGCTGAGCCACGTACCCGCCGCCGCCCGGCTCGGCACCGGGATACCACGCTGCCCACCACTGCACGCTGAGAAGATC
>DASRIN010000439.1:0-9736 GCA_035649975.1 Gemmatimonadales bacterium | reverse complement strand
CGACATGACCACGACCCGCTGGGCCAGATGCAGGACTTCGTCGAGATCGTTGGAGTGAAACAGCACCGCGGCACCGCCGCCCGCTGCCGCCCGAATGCGGGCGTGAATCGATGCGGTAGCGCTGACATCGAGGCCTCTAGTAGGATTTTCGGCCACCAGAACCGCTGGGATGCGGGCCAGCTCCCGGGCAACGATGAGCTTTTGCTGGTTGCCGCCGCTCAACGCCCCAGCCTTGGCGTCCGGACTGGTGGCAAGCAGTTCGAAGTCACGCAGCAGGTCGGCGGTTCGGTTCCGGGCTTCCCGCCAGCGGATCCGGCCGCGATGGATCCAGGGAGCGCCGTCATTCCACCCCAGCGCGACATTCTCGGTGAGGCTCATATCAGGGATCAGCCCCTCGGACGTTCGGTCTTCCGGGATGAATCCGATGGGACGTTCCACCTCCAGTCTCCCTCGAAGAGGGAGCAGCCGGCCGGCAATCGCGCGCAGGAGCTCACGCTGCCCGTTCCCTTCCACCGCGGCCACCCCGACGATCTCGCCGGCACGAATTACCAGCGCGCCATGCTTCACGGCAATCCCGTAGCCGCTTTCCCGGGAGACCTCCAGCGCATCCAGCCGGACCAGCACTCGGCCCGACGGCGGAGGAATTGCGCGGTGCCGGCCGGATACTGAGGAAACGAGCGGGAGGTCGGGGGCGGCGCCGATCATCGCGCGAGCAAGGGAGTCGATCGTCTGGGTGGCCGGCGATCCGGTATGGGTGACGGTGCCCTGGCGCAGGACCGTCACCCGGTCCGCCGCCCGCAGCGCCTCGTCGAGCTTGTGAGTAATCAGCACCGCGGATCCACCCGACTGGGCGAATCGGCGGATGACGCCGAGGAGCTCCTCGGCTTCAGCGGGGGCGAGCACGGCGGTTGGCTCGTCCAGCAGCAGGATTCGGGGATCGCCCGCCAATGCCTTCACGATCTCGAGCCTCTGCTTCAACACCACCGAAAGCCGTCCGGCCCGCTGGTCGGGATCCAGCGGAAGCCCCAGCCGGTCGGTGAGCGCTTCGGAGCGCAGCCGGAGTTGACGCGGATGCCCCGACCATCCGGCGGCCAGCGCGATGTTCTCGGCGACGGTCAGCGCCGGCACGGCAGTGAAATGCTGGTGGACCAGGCCAATCCCAAGGCGACGGGCCTGGCCTGGCGAGGCAATGAGGCGGGGCGCCGCATCCACCCGGACCTCACCCGCGTCGGGCCGCACTAGCCCGTACGCGATGTGCATGAGCGTGGTCTTGCCGGCGCCGTTCTCTCCCAGGAGAGCCTGGACCTCACCAGCCGTGAGTACGAAATCGGCTCCGCGGAGAGCCTGAACGGAGCCGAATCGTTTATGGATGCCGACGAGCTCGAGGACCGGCGCCACCGCAGTCAGAGTCCGGTGGGGTGATCGTGGAACTCCCATTCCAGATCGAACCGATCCGCCAGGTGGGAGGCCAGGGCCTGGACTCCCAGTGTCTCGGTGGCATAGTGTCCGGCGTACAGAAGATTGAGTCCCCCCTCCATGGCGTCGAAGTAGGTATGATGGGGCCCTTCGCCGGTGATGAAGGTGTCGATACCAGCATCCCGCGCCTGGGCGAGCATGTTTCCGGCAGCTCCGGTGATGATGCCGATGCGGGAGGGGCGCGCCGGGCCCCCTGGAATCAGGGTGGTGCTGCCTTTCAGGGTGTGGAGGACTCGATCGAGCTCCTGGGCCAGGAGCTCTCGGCTGGCCAGACTGCCGGGCGCTTCACCCCACACCCCCATGGCAATGCCGCGATAGCTGCCGAACCAGCCCTCGACTTGGATACCGAGCCGCTCGGCCAGCACCGCGTTGTTGCCGACTTCCGGGTGAACGTCTAAGGGGATGTGGGCGGCATACAGGGGGACATCGTGGTCCAGCAACACTGACAGACGCCGGTATCTGCGGCCGGTGACCGGCAGGTTTCCGTCCCAGAACAGACCGTGGTGAACCAGCAGAAATGGCGGGGGAGTGTCTGCGTCGATCGACGCGGCGACGCCATCGATGGTCGCCTGGGAAGCATCCACCGCCGCCACAATCCTGCCGACTGCCCCGCTGCTTTCGACCTGAAGCCCGTTTACCGCGTTCGGTTCGTCAGGGACCTCGTGGATCCGGAGATACTGGTCGAGGTACTCCGTGATGTCACTTAGCTGGGTCACGACTTGGCTCCCACCCCTGACGGCCCTCGGCGGCCTGGAGCTCGGGCCTCCATCGACCTGGGCCGGGGTGCCGCCAGCAGAGTGCCCCGGGCGATCGAGTCGGCCGCTGCGGCCACTCGCCGTTTGAGCTTATCGGGGACCAGGCTATCCAGTGCAAGGGTGGGTACGTATCTCACGACTTTGCTCTCCAGCCCGAAAGCCTCGACGTGGGGCACGAACCCGCCTCGTAGGATCTCGGAGACCACCAGGAGAAAGGCATGGGGCAGATCAATGACGGCACTGCCCAGCACATGGCCTGGAGCCAGAGATGACTGGTCCCCATTGGCTCCGAAGACGTAGATGCCGGGTCGCTGCTTCACAGCCTGGAACAATCCGAGTGCAGCCGCGTCCGCGTTGTGGTGGAACATGTCGGCACCGGCTTCCATCAGCGCCAATGCAGCCTCGCGACCCGCGGCGACATCATCGAAGCTGTTTAGATACACCGCCCGAGTTTGCAGGTCGGGGCGGACCGATCGACCCCCGTTCACCCACCCCTGATAGGCGGCTTCGATGGGCGGCAGCTCGATGCCTCCGATGAAGCCGAGGACGCCGGTCTTGCTGAGCCCGCCGGCCACCATGCCGGCCAGGTAGCTGGCCTCCTCCAATCGGAAGATTAGAGGTGAGACGTTGCCGCGGGCCCGCCGCCCGGACGTGACGATGAACGCGGTGTGCGGGTAGGAAGACGACACCCGCTCGGCGGCGTCCTGAAACTCGAACCCGTGGGCGAAGACCACATCATAGCCCTGGACCGCATAGGCTCGGAGGGCGTCGATCTGCTCCCCGGGGGTGCGGGCCTCCACATGGCTGACCTTGACCTTGAGGGAATCCCGGACCCGCTCGAGTCCGGCGAAGGCTCCGGCATTCCAGGCGGCGTCGGCTACGGAGCCCGGTGTTATGAGGCCGACGCGAAACGAACCATGGGTTTTGATGGACGGATTTGGCGAGCAGGAGAGAAGCGCCATCATAATGGCAGCGTGGCGCCAATTCGGGTTCAGCAGAGCGCTAGAGCGGCAGAGTGCGGGAGATTGCACCGTTCAGCGCGGGAAAGTGTGGTTCAAGGTTTTCGTTTCCACACACTTAGGTGAATTATCAACTATTTGTGGGAAGTCCCCACCGCTTGTGCCTCCATGTTCGAGTCCATTTTGACTTCTCCGGTTATCCTAGCGCCTTCTATTATAGAGATTCGCGGCGTCAGAATATCTCCCGCCACCAAGGCCGTCGCCTGGAGCTCGACCCGTTCCCGGGCATGAATGGCTCCACTGACTTGCCCCGCAATCACGGCTTCCTGCGCGTGGAGGTCGCCCTCAATAACAGCGCCCGAAGCCACTAAGACCTGAGTGCCCGCCCGCACCGTTCCCCGGACTCGACCCTCCACCCGCACCACCCCTTCTGTCTCGAGGTCGCCAATTACTGTCATGTCGCTGGCTATAATGGAGAAGGGAATCTGGTCGCTGCGACGACGCTTCAACTCGTTGCCCTGCTCGTCTCGGGCTGGGCTCGAGAAAATCCCCATCAGCGGGTCTCCTTTACGTAGGCCAAGGGATCTAATGAGCTCCCTTGCTGCCGTATTTCAAAGTGAAGATGGGGGGCTGTAGACCTGCCGCTGTTCCCGCTGAGACCAATGACCTGTCCTGGGGCAACTGTTGAATTCAGTGTCACCAAGATGCGGGATAAGTGGCCGTACATTGTTTCGTACTGATCTGGGTGCTCCAGCAGAACAAAGAGCCCGTACTCCGGATCCTCACCACTCCTTTTCACGACTCCGCCCCCGGACGCGCGAACCAGACTACCGATCGCCACGGCGATGTCGAGTCCAGGGTGGGCTTCGTTTCGGGAGGTTGCTTTGAGCTGCCCCCGAGTGATGTAACCAGGCTCGTCCAGCGGCCAGTGTCTCGGCACACTCAAGCCAGTTGCTGAGTCCGGCAGCGAAGCAAGTCGAGCGCGAATAGGCGGCGCCACCGGAAGCTGCGAGGATTTGGCTACCGGATCCCTCACGATCTCGCCACCCATCATCTGCCGCACCTGGGAATACCGGGATTCGGCACTGTCCAGCGCGGCCGACAACTCCCGCACCCTAGTATTCTCGGCACGGAGGCGTGCTAACTCGCGTTCCATCCCGGGTACCCGCGCTGCCGCCGCCACCAGCGGACCATATAGCGCGGTGACCAGGGCCAGAGCAACCAGGGCCAGACCCAGGAGCCAGCTACCCAGCCGCAGGGTCCAGATCGGAATCCGGATCGTTCGCGTCCTGGTGGTGCCGTCACGCTGGATCACCAGAGTGACGGAACGCGACCGCTTCCGTTTTCTCATCCCGCGAAAGGCTCACCCAGGATCAGCTCGAGCACCCGAGCCAGATCGTCGTTCGAGTAATAGCTGATGCTCAAGAAACCCCGCCCCCGCCGGCGGGAGGTCACCCGGACATCGGTGCCCAGGCGCTTCCGAAGGGCATCTTCCACTCGGCGAATATCGGCGCTCGGCGTCTTCTGCGGAGCCCGAGTCTGCGGCACGGTCCCCTGCGAGGCTGGAGGTCGAGAGGGGGTGTCCGCCCGGGTTCTACTCTCCAGCTCCCGCACCGACCAACCCTGATCCGCTGCCTGACGAGCAAGAATCAACTGCTGGGCTTCGTCCCCGACGGCCAGCAGTGCCCGGGCATGCCCTTCGGAGAGCTCTCCGTGCTGAATCAGCTTCTTGATCTCCTCCGGCAACTTTAGCAGGCGGAGCAGATTGGCGATGGTGGAGCGATCTCGCCCAACCAGTCGAGCGATCTCCGCCTGCGCCAACTCGAACTCCTCGCCCAAGCGCTGGTAGCCTGCCGCCTCGTCGATGGGACTCAGGTCGTCCCGCTGCAGATTCTCGATTAAGGCCAGGGTGAGAAGCGTCGGATCATCCACGTCCTTCACTAGCGCCGGGATCTTGGGCCACCCCAGGCGCTGCACGGCGCGCCAACGGCGCTCCCCGGCGATCAGCTCGTACTTTCCATCCCGGGGCCGGACGATCACGGGCTGGAGAAGACCCGAGGCCTCGATCGAAGCGGTCAGTTCCACCAACTCGGTCTCATCGATATGGGTACGGGGCTGGAATGGGTTAGGAACCACGGTGCTGACAGGGAGTTCTCGTAGTGACCCAGAGGCCTGGGCCTGGTCCCGCGACACCGACCCCAGCAGGGCCTCGAGCCCGCGACCCAAGCGCTTGGTCTCACTCATGTGTTGTTACCTCCGGGAGCGGCTCCGGCTCAGAAGTCGGCGCGGGAGCGGGAATGTCGGGGACCGCAGCGCTCTCCGTAGGGCTGGGAGCACTCGCCACCGCAGAACTGTCATTATCACTGGCGTTAAACTGCTCTGGTGCTGTGTTTATCGCCGGCTCACTACCATGGTCAACCGCCACTGGCTGAGCGATTGTGGCCCCCGGGCTCTCGACCCTGCGCAACAACTCCTGCGCTACCGCCAGGTAACTCTTGGCCCCCACTGATTGGACATCATATAAGAGGATGGGTTTCCCAAAACTCGGCGCCTCTGCCAGCCGCACATTCCTCGGAATCGGAGTGCTGAACACCTTGGCGCCGAAATACTCCTTGGCATCTTCGGCAACCTGCCGGCACAGGTTGAGACGGGAGTCGTACATGGTCAGAAGAACGCCGTTTATGGCGAGGCCAGGATTAAAGTTCTGCTGCACTAACCTGACAGTGTTAAGAAGCTGCGATATTCCCTCCAACCCATAGTACTCGCACTGGATTGGAATGACGACGCCATTTGTTGCAGTCAGGACGTTCAGGGTAAGCAATCCAAGGGACGGAGGGCAGTCGACGATGATGTAGTCGTAGGAGGCTTGCAACTGATCCAGGATGCCTCGAAGGATTGCTTCTCGACCCCCTCTCTCCACCAACTGTAGCTCGGCGCCGACCAGATCCTGCGTCGCCGGAAGCACCGAGAGAAACGGCAGCGCGGAAATCGGGAGTACCGCCTCGCCTGGCGGCTGCCCTTCCACCAGGGAGTCGTATAGCGAGAGCTCTACCGTTTCCTTCGCGATCCCCACTCCGCTGGTCGCGTTTCCTTGGGGATCTGCATCCAGGAGTAGAGTCCGTCGTTCGGCGATGGCCAGGGATGCTGCCAGGTTCACTGCAGTCGTGGTTTTGCCTACACCACCCTTCTGGTTTGCTATCGCTATAACTTGGGCCATGGAATGTCTGCGCCTCTAAGTTTAAAGCTCGCAACCAATTCCAGAGATTTCGCTGCGCAACTTTATTCGTGTGGTGGGGGGCCCGTCGGGAGCGGACGCACGAATATAGGAGATTACTTCTGCCATGCAATCTCCTGCGCGGAAATAATTCCTTGGAAGCGTCAACAGCCCACAAATTCGGCAGATGACTCAGTGTCAGTTTTTTACAGGAGTCCGCCCCCGCGTTGCCGATCTCGGATCATATGCGGCGGCGCGATCGAGAGTTGGTCGAAGAAAAGGGAGAGAGAGCTGGTAATTCAGAAAGGAGGGGACAGTTCAGCCATGAGGCCAACCAGTGAGTTTCACGTGAAACCGCTCATCAAGCCATATGCCCCGTTTCACGTGGAACCTCCGACAAGGCTGCCCGAAGTCTCAAAACGGCGCCAACAAGGTTCTGAATGTCGCTCGGCGATACTCCGGGAATCCTGCTGGCTTGCCCCAGTGACGTCGGTCGGACTGCGCCGAGTTTCTCTCGAGCCTCGCTGGAGAGTGAGCGGATGGTCCGGTACTCCAGTCCGCTGGGGATCTCAAAGTCTTCCATGCGGCCGACACGATCGGCAGCGGCTCTTTCCTTGGCCATGTATCCGGAGTATTTCAGTTCGATGTTCGCCCACTCGATCGGCTCGGAGTCGACATGGAGGCCGATAGCACCCAGCAGCTCGGCCAATGGTACCTCGGGTCGGCGGGCCAGGTCAGCAATACGAACTGGCTCGCGGATGGAGGCTGAGCCCAAGCACGCTAGAATGGCATTCACGTTTTCCGGCGACACCGATTTGGATTCGGCTAGGTCCCGCACCTGCTCTTCAGCAGCAAGACGTGCCTCAGCGGACCGCGATTCCTCCTGGCTGAAAAGGTGGAGCTGGGAGGCCATAGGGTATAGGCGGCGCAGGGCGTTGTCTTGTCTGAGGAGCAGGCGGTATTCCGACCTTGAGGTGAACAGTCGGTACGGCTCTTCCACTCCTCGGGTCACCAGATCGTCGACCAGGACTCCGATAAAGCCGTCACCCCGTCCAATCCATACCGGCTCAACCTCGAGCGCTCTGGCGGCCGCATTCAATCCGGCGACGACACCCTGGGCCGCAGCTTCCTCGTATCCGGTCGTACCGTTTACCTGGCCGGCAAAAAAGAGCCCGGGGATCGCCTTGGACTCGAGTGTCGAGGTGAGCTGGGTGGGAGGAAAGTAGTCGTACTCGATGGCGTAGCCGGGCCGGGTCATCCTGACATTTGCAAGCCCAGGAAGGGTCAACAGGAATTCCAACTGGACTGATGCCGGGAGCGAGGTAGACAGCCCGTTCACGTACATCTCAGTCGTGTCCAGACCCTCAGGCTCGAGAAACACTTGGTGTCGAGCAGCTCCCGGGAATTTGACGATTTTATCCTCGATCGAGGGGCAATACCGGGGCCCTCTGCTGGCGATCGCTCCCCCATAAAGTGCGGACTGTTTGAGGTGCCGCTCGACGATCTCCTTGAGTTGGGGCCCGGAGTAGGTCAGGTAGCAAGGCCTCTGATCTGGATGCAGGCTCCTGACAAAGTGGGAAAACCAGTAGCTCCCCCGGTCTCCGTCTTGGCGTTCGAGCCGACCAAGATCGACGCTGCGGCCGTCTATCCGAGGCGGAGTTCCGGTCTTGAAACGCTCAATTGTAAGCCCAGCAGTCTCAAGAGCTTCCGCGAGTTCGACAGCCGGCGCCTCACCCGCGCGGCCAGCAGCCTCCTGGTGAGCGAGTCCCTGGTGAATCCTACCGCGAAGGAACGTCCCGGCTGTAAGTACCACTGCCCTTGCCCGGTATTCCTCACCATCCAGCGTTATGACACCATCTATACATTTGCCTGCCATCTTTAACGCAGCTGCAGTTCCCTGGCGAAAGTCGATCTGCGGATTGGCCTCGAGCAGGGTGCGTACGGCGCGGCGGTAGAGGCCCCGGTCGCATTGGGCCCGAGGTGACCAAACGGCCGGACCTTTGGAGCGGTTAAGCATTCGGAATTGAATGCGCGCGAGATCGGTGGCGCGTCCCATGATTCCACCCAGTGCATCGATCTCGCGTACGATCGTGCCTTTGGCGATGCCCCCGATCGCGGGGTTGCAGGACATCTGTCCGATGGTTTCCAGATGTTGGGTGAGCAACATCGTGCGCGCCCCGCGGCGGGCTGCCAGCATTGCCGCTTCGGCGCCGGCGTGCCCTCCACCGATGACAATGACGTCGTAGCGATCGCTCATGGGGGAACGCTCGCCCTTACGCGAGCTGGCCGAGGCGAGTGATCCGAGCGACTTGCCGGGAGGGAACGACCAGATGCTTGTGATCGCTGCGGACCCCGAATTTTGCGCTGCGACGGAGATACTCTTCCTTCGGCATATCGGCTGATCCTTCGTGAACCCCCACATCGAGCATGTGCACGCCTACTTCGTCTTCCCGGTCATAGCGGCCGACATAGGTCATGGGGCCGTGCGTCTCCACCACCACAGTGATGCCGTGAAGCTCGGCATGACCCGGGTGGAAGATGTGTCCCGGCGTCATTGCTCTAGACCGTCGCGCCGCAGTACTTGTCGAAAGCGGCGGTGAGATTGGCCGCGATCGACTGAGGGGAGCGTCCTTCGATCTGATGACGATGGACGAAGTGCACGATCTCACCGTCCCGCAGGAGCGCCATGGACGGGCTACTCGGCTGATAGTCCGCGAAGTATTGACGAGCTCGCGCAACGGCGTCGAGGTCCTGGCCGGCGAACACTGTGACCACCTGTTGCGGCAGTACCGAATGCTGCAGAGCGAGAGCGAGGGCAGGACGGGCGTTGCCGGCCGCGCACCCGCAGACTGAATTGACGAATACCAGCATAGTGCCCCGCTGGTCTCCCAGCGCGGCATCGACTTCGGCGGCGCTGGTGAGCTCCTTGGCCCCAAGCCGGGTCACCTCGGCCCGCATGGGAGCCACGAGTGCAGGGTTGTACGGCATGAAGCTTCCTCAAGTCAAAGTGTTGGGAGATCGAGGTTACTCACGGCAGTCGACTATTCCGTGGTGACCACCGAATCGGGTTGTTCCAGAGCGGCCTTGAGTGCGTGCCATGAGAGCGTGGCGCACTTCACCCGGGCAGGGAATGCCGAGACACCGCCGAATGCCGCCAGCTTGCCCAATGTTTCCACCTGCGAGGGCTCCAGCGCCCCGGTCACCAGTCGATGGAACCGATCGTAGAGGGCTTTGGCTTCATCCTTGGTCTTGCCCTTGATCGCCGCCGTCATCAGTGAGGCCGATGCTCTGGAGATGGCGCATCCGGAGCCCTGGAACGCGGCGTCGTCGAT
>DASRIN010000438.1:0-2427 GCA_035649975.1 Gemmatimonadales bacterium | reverse complement strand
GTGGACTGGTGTACGGCGGGTTCTGCGGAGATCCGGCCTGCGAAGCGGAGATCAAAGAGCAGACCAAGGCAACCATTCGGGTGCTGCCCGATCCCGAGTTCCGTTCTCCGGTTCCACCGACCGAATGCCTGTGGTGTGCGGGGGCCAGCGTGGCCGAGGCTGTGTGGGCGAAAGCGTACTGAACGAGGTGGTAGAGGCGCCTCAGCTCTTTCGAGACGCCGGGCTGGAGCGTAGGGGTCGCCGGCTGGTCCTGGCAGGCGTGTCGCTGCCCGAGATCGCGGAGCGAGTCGGCACGCCGGTATTCGTATACAACGCCGAGGCCATTCGGGCGCGGTATCGCTCTCTGGATACTGCGTTGGCCGGCCTGCCGCACCGGATCTGCTACGCGGTCAAGGCCAACAGCAATCTCGCTGTGCTTCGCGTGCTGCGGGAGCTGGGTGCGGGTGCCGATATCGTGTCGATTGGGGAGCTGAAGCGGGTTCTTGCCGCCGGGTTCGCTGCGGAGCGGGTCGTATTCAGTGGGGTGGGGAAGACCGAGGATGAACTACTGGCAGCGGTTCGGACTCGCATCGGGCATCTCAACGTGGAATCTCGGGAGGAGCTGGAGCTGCTGGCTAGAATTGCCGACGGCGAACGCGCGACAGTTCGAGTGGGGATCCGGGTTAACCCCGATGTGACCACCGACACCCATCCCTACATTTCTACCGGCAAGAGTGGAATCAAGTTCGGGCTCCCCACCGACCAAGTGCTGCCCGCCGCTGACTACATTCTGCGCCATCCCCGTCTCGAGCTTACCACCATTGCCATGCACCTGGGCAGCCAGATCGTGGATACCGAGCCCTTCCTGCAGGGGATATCCCGGCTCACCGAACTGGTTGAGAAGCTGCGACAGAACGGAGTCTCCACCCTCCAGGTGCTCGACCTGGGAGGAGGACTGGGTATCCGCTACAGCGAGGAGCGGTCGCTCGAGCCGGGGAGCTTCGCCGCCGCGATTGTGCCGCGCCTTGAGGCAGCCGGACTCACCGCGTACCTCGAGCCCGGCCGCTTTCTTGTCGGCAGCGCGGGGGTCCTGCTCACCCGGGTGCTCTACCGAAAGCATTCCGGCGGCAAGGAGTTCGTGGTTGTGGATGCGGGAATGAACGATCTGGTTCGGCCGAGCCACTACCACGCCTATCACGAGATCGTAGAGCTGGAGGAGCGAAACCGGCCTGCCGTCCGGGCCGACATCGTGGGCCCGGTGTGCGAGACCGGTGACTTTTTGGCGCTTGACCGCATGATGCCCGGCCTTCGGGCCGGTGATGGATTGGCCGTCCTCGGAGCCGGCGCGTACGGCTTTGCCATGGCCTCTAACTACAACAGCCGCCCCCGCGCCGCCGAAGTCATGGTGGACGGCGGGCGCTGGTGGATCTCCCGGGAACGGGAAGCGGTGGAACAGCTCTTCAGCGGAGAGAGGATGACTCCGTGAGCCGGCACCACGACGGCATCCTGATCATCGACTTCGGATCTCAGTACACCCAACTGATCGCCCGCCGGGTGCGGGAGGCCCACGTGTACTGCGAGATCCATCCTCCATCCCGCACGGTCGACTGGATCCGGGACTGGAAGCCCAAGGGAATCATCCTCTCGGGCGGGCCCAACTCGGTGTATGGCGACCAGGTCCCCACCGCCGATCCGAAGCTGCTGGAGCTGGGGACACCGGTCCTTGGCCTCTGTTACGGGATGCAGCTTCTGGCTCATCTCTCTGGGGGGAAGGTGGCCCGGGCCGATCGGCGGGAGTATGGCCGGGCTAACCTCAAGGTCGAAGGAGGCAGGCTGTTTCTGGGGTTCGGCCGGGGAGAAGAGACCCCGGTGTGGATGAGCCACGGCGACCACGTGGATGCCCCTCCGCCCGGCTACACGGTGACCGCATCCAGCGTCAATTCACCAGTTGCGGCATTTGAGCACAACCGGCGGTCCCTCTTCGGCGTGCAGTTCCACCCTGAGGTGGCGCATACGCCCCGAGGCGGCGAGATCCTGAACAACTTCCTGTTCGAGATCTGCGACTGTACTCCCGACTGGACGCCGGGACACTTTGTCGAGACCGAAGTCGCCCGAATCCAGGAGCTGGTGGGCCCGGGCGCCCGAGTCATCTGCGGTTTATCGGGTGGCGTCGATTCCTCGGTTGCTGCAGTGCTGGTGCATCGCGCGGTCGGCGACCGGCTCACCTGCATCTTCGTGGACCACGGGCTGCTTCGGCTGCACGAGCGGGATCAGGTCGAGCAGACCTTCCGCCGGCATCTGGGGATCGACCTTCGAGTGGTCGACGCCCGGCAGCGCTTTCTCGAACGGCTGGCCGGCATCACCGATCCGGAGGAAAAGCGACGCCGGATCGGGCACACCTTCATCGAAGTGTTCGAGGCCGAAGCCCGGGCGGTGGGGAAGGACGTA
>DASRIN010000437.1:0-10799 GCA_035649975.1 Gemmatimonadales bacterium | reverse complement strand
ACCGACGAGATTGCCCAGGCATCCCAGGCTCAGCTGGACCTGCAGCTTCGCTCCCGCGGTCTGTACTTCGGCGATCGGCCACTCTGCACTGTCCTGCGGCCGCGCTTCCTTACCCCGCAGCAATATCAAACGCTGCAGACCGGCGCTGCCCGGATCATGGGCCCATTTCGGACCGCGTATGCTGCCGCGATGGCGAACCCATCGGTGCGGAACCAGTTTGCCCTCCTGGACTGGGAGGAACGGATGCTCGGGTGCGGCCCGGGTTTTCGGGATCCCAGCCCCGCGTCGCGACTGGACGCCTTCTTTCTGCCTCAAGGTGTTCGCTTCACCGAGTACAACGCGGAGACCCCGGCGGGATCGGCATACAATGATGCACTCACGACCCTGTTCTACGGGCTACCGGTGATGCGCGAGTTCCTGCGGAGCCACAACGTCCGGCCGTTGCCCGCCCGGCACGGAGTGCTCCACGTGCTGCTCGACGCGTTCCGCCAGTGGTCCGGAGGATCCGAGCTGCCCCGAATGGCCATTCTGGATTGGAACGAGGTGCCGACGAGGAGCGAGTTCATTTTGTTCCAGGAGTACTTCCGCTCCCAGGGGCTGCAGTGCGAGATCGTGGACCCACGGGAAGTCGAGTACCGCGGTGGAAGACTGCTGGCTGGCCAACTGCACGTGACCCTGGTCTACAAGCGCGTGCTCCTGAGCGAGCTGGTTGGCAGAGAGGGACTGGACACTCCGGTTCTTCAGGCGGTCCGGGAGGGAGCCGTGTGCATGGTGAACCCGTTTCAGTGCAAGCTGCTCCACAAGAAGACCAGTCTCGCGGTCCTGAGTGACGAGCGGAACGCCGCCCTCTTTACTCCCGAGGAACAGGAGGCCATCGAGGCGTACATACCCTGGACCCGTCGGGTGGAGGAGCGCCGGACGGAATTCCGGGGGCGGGCCATCGATCTGGTGCCCTTCATACTCCAGCAGCGGGAGAATCTGGTGCTGAAGCCGAGTGATGACTACGGGGGCGCAGGGATTGTTCTTGGGTGGGAGGTCGACTCGGCGAGCTGGGAGCAGGCGGTAGCCAAGGCGCTGGCCCGGCCCTATGTGGCGCAGGAGCGGGTGCCCCTTCCGTTTGAGCCTTTTCCCACCGTGCTCAACGGAGCGGTGGACATTCGAGACCGGATGCTGGATACCGCGCCCTTCATCGCCTACGGTGAGTATGCCGATGGCCTCCTTACCCGGCTTTCATCTGCGGCTCTGCTCAATGTGACGGCTGGGGGAGGCTCGACGGTACCGACGTTCATCGTCGAGAAACGAGGAATGCCATGAAGCCGCCCTCTCTCACGCTCGGCATCGAGGAAGAGTATCAGATCATCGATCCCGAGACCCGTGAGCTCCGCTCCTACATCACGGAGATACTCTCCGGTGATCAGATGATCATGGGGGAGGTAAAGCCCGAGCTGCATCAGTCGATGGTCGAGATCGGAACTCGGGTCTGCCGTACGCCGGCTGACGCGCGAGCCGAGCTGGTCCGCCTTCGGGGAGCGGTCATGCGGTTAGCGGGGCGCAACGGACTCGCGATTGCAGCAGCCGGCACTCACCCGTTCTCGTCCTGGTTGACCCAGGAGATCACCCCGCTTGAGCGGTACATGGGAGTCCGGCAGGATCTGGCCGATCTCGCCCAACAGCTCCTGATCTTCGGAACCCACGTTCACATCGGTATCGAGGACCGTGATTTCCTCATCGACGCCATGAATGTCGCTCGGTACTTCGTTCCCCATGTGCTCAGCCTGTCCACCAGCTCTCCTTTCTGGATGGGACGAGACACCGGTCTCAAATCCTACCGCAGCATCATCTTTCGAAACTTTCCCCGGACCGGGATACCCCCCTCGCTCGATTCCTGGACCGGCTACGCCTCGCTGGTGGATACCATGGTGCGGACCGGCTGCATTCCGGACGCCTCCAAGATCTGGTGGGACGTCCGGCCCAACCACAGCTACCCCACGCTGGAGTTCCGAGGCTGTGATGTCTGCACCCGCATCGAGGAGGCGATATGCGTGGCCGCCATCCTCCAGGCGATCGTGGCGAAACTCTGGAAGCTGAGACGGGATAACATGACTTTCCGGATGTATCCCTTGTCGCTGCTGGAGGAGAACAAATGGCGGGCGGTGCGCTATGGGTTCGACGGGAAGCTGATCGATCTGGGGAAGGAGCAAGAGCTTCCGGCCAAAAATCTGGTCCAGGAACTGATCCAGTGGTTCATCGACGATGTACTCGATGAGCTGGGGAGCCGGAAGGAGGTTGAATACGGCTTTCGGATCCTGGAACAGGGAACCAGTGCCGACCGGCAGCTGGCCAAGTACCGGGAAACCGGTGATTTGAAGGCAGTAGTGGACATGCTGATCGCGGAGACAAAGGAAGGGGTGGTAGATTCCTTGGAACCGGTGTCGTCGACCCGGCGTTAAGCCCGAGAGCGAATACCCGGTCCAGCGGAGCAGGCGGCATGATAGAAAGACCCATCATCGGAGTTCCCACCCAGACGCTGGAGGAAATTCCAGGCGAGCTGCCCCGCTGCTGGGTCATGAGCCAGCAGTACGTGAGAGTGTTGGTCGCCGCCGGGGCTCTTCCCTGGATCATTCCCCTGATCCAGAGCGATCCGACCACGCTGCGCGGCATCTACGATCGGCTCGACGGACTGTTTCTGCCTGGCGGAGTAGATCTGGATCCCTCCTCCTACAATCAGCGGAACGACGGGTCCGGCCGGACCGATCCGGCGCGAGACGAGATCGAGCTCACGCTGACCCGCTGGGCACTGGAAGACAAGAAGCCGCTGCTGGCGGTTTGTCGCGGCATCCAGGTGGTCAACGTGGCGGCCGGAGGCAGCGTGCACCAGGACCTTGCCACCCAGCTTCCCGGCGCAATCAAGCACGACTACTTCCCCAATCCGGGCCAGTACAGCCGTGACCTGCTGGTGCACGAGGTCGAGCTGACCCGGGGCTCGCGTCTGAGCATGCTCCTGGAGGGCTCCAAGGCCCGGGTCAACAGCATGCACCACCAGGGGATCAAGGAGTTGGGAGCCGGGCTCCTTCCCAGCGCCTACGCTCCCGACGGGCTGGTCGAGGGTGTCGAGTCGCCCAATGGGCACTTCTTGTTGGGAGTCCAGTGGCATCCCGAAGCCCTGGTCGAGCGGGATCCCCGAATGAACCGCCTCTTTACCGCGTTCGTAGCCGCCGCGTCCGGCGCCTGACCGCCGGGTTCCGCTCGATCCCAAGCCTCGGTGACGACCCTCCTTAACAGCGTCCAAGCGCTTGTTGAGCCTTGCGTTGGGGGCCTGGCACCGCTATCCTCATGGGCTCCCCGCCGGAACGCTCCGCTCCGTCGGGCTCACTTCAATCCGAGCCTCAGGGTTCGGCATTCTTACTTAAAGGACGGCACCGTTTCGCATGCTCGAACAACTTCACTCCTCTAACGACCAGTTCACCTCCCCAACCGGCCTGCGCGTTCGGCAGGATCTCTACGACGAAGACTACAGCGACGAAGACTACGAGCAGATGCTCTCGATGTACGAGGGCACCATGTCGCAGATCGTCGAAGGTGAGATCGTCAAATCCAAAGTGCTCCGGGTTACCGACAATGCGGTGATCCTCGACGTGGGCTTCAAGTCCGAGGGGTCGGTTCCCCTCGACGAGTTCAAGGACCCCCAGAACCTCAAGGAAGGCGACGAGGTCGAGGTCTTCCTCGAGCATCTGGAAGACCAGGAAGGTGCGGTCGTCCTCTCCAAGAAGAAGGCCGACTTCATGCGGGTCTGGGAGAAGATCCGCGTCGCCCACGAGAGCGACCAGCCGGTCGAGGGTACCCTGGTCAAGAAGATCAAGGGTGGAGTGGTGGTGAACCTGATGGGAGTGGACGCCTTCCTTCCGGGCAGCCAGATCGCGCTGCGGCGGGTGCCCAACATCGACGAGCTGCTGGGGCAGACCTATGAGTTCAAGATCATCAAGCTGAACAAGCGGCGCCGCAACATTGTGGTGAGCCGGCGGGTCATTCTCGAGAACGAGCGGGCCCATAAGCGCGAGCACCTGATGAAGGAGCTGGCGGTCGGCCAGGTGCGGAAGGGCGTGGTCAAGAACATCACCGATTTCGGTGCCTTCATCGACCTGGGCGGCGTGGACGGACTGCTCCACATCACCGACATGTCGTACGGCCGGGTTTCCCATCCCACCGAGATGGTGGCGATCGGGAAGGAAGTCGAGGTCATGATCCTCGATATCGACTGGCAGCGGGAGCGCATCAGCCTGGGCATGAAGCAGCTGCAGTCGTATCCCTGGCAGAACGTGGCCGCCAAGTATCCGGTGGGCACCCGGGTGCAGGGGAAGGTCGTCTCCATCACCAACTACGGGGCGTTCGTCGAGATCGAGCCCGGCATCGAAGGCCTGGTGCACATCTCCGAGATGAGCTGGACCCGGAATGTTCGCCACCCCTCCAAGATCGTGAGCATCGGCGAGACCATCGAGGCGGTGGTGCTCAAGGTCGACGAGGCAGAGGAGAAGATCTCGCTCGGCATGAAGCAGACGGAACAGGATCCCTGGATGGTGCTGCCGCTCAAGTACCCAATAGGTACCCGGATAAACGGCAAGGTTCGGAACCTGACCAGCTTCGGCGCCTTCGTCGAGATCGAGCCGGGCATCGACGGCTTGATCCACATCTCGGACATGTCCTGGACCAAGCGGGTGCAGCACCCGTCGGAAGTGGTCAAGAAGGGCGACGCGGTCGATGTGGTGATCCTCAACATCGATGCCGAGAACAAGCGGATCTCCCTTGGCCTCAAGCAGGCGGAGGATGATCCCTGGCTCAAGATCGGCGAGACCTATCCCATCGGCATGGAGCTCAGGGGCCGAGCCGTTCGGCTGATGGACAAGGGAGTTGTGGTCGATCTCGGCAACGACATCGAGGGCTTCGTGCCCATGTCGCAGCTGGGGGTGGCCGATATCGAGAACCCGGGCGACGCCGTGAAGGAAGGCCAGGCGCTCGATCTCAAGGTCCTCGAGGTAGATCCCATCCACCATCGGATCGTGCTGGCGGTGATCGGGTTCCCCGACGAGCCCATCATTCCGCCGGTCAAGCCGGCATTCGAGGAGACTACCACTCCGGAATAGCGCCAAAGGCTGGATGGCGCAAAGGGCGACGGAATCACAAGATTCTGTCGCCCTTTTTCACTCCAGCAGTTCCGCCTGGGTGAGGTGGACCAGTTCGACCGTGCCCTGCCGGAGCCACGTGCCACTATGCAATGACCTAAACCTTGGGTCAGGTTGCGCCAACGCGATCTCGGGTGCAAGGTTGGGCGGAAAGGAAGCTTCCACATGACACCGGTCTTGCAGTATCTCCGCGCGCTCGCGCAGGTCGGGCGAGCCTTGCTTTGCCTCTGGGGGGCAGGCCAGCTCCTGGGTAGCGTGCCGGTAGCCGTGTCCCAGGATACGGCCCGGGCTGCAGCCAAGCCGGCTCAGGCTCCAGCAAAGCCGGCCCAGGCTCCAGCAAAAGCTGGGGCGGATACGGGCAAGAAGGCGACCGCCACCGCCCCGGACACGGCTCAGCGGCGAACACCCGACCAACTGGATGCGCTGGTGGCGCCAATAGCACTCTACCCCGACGAGTTGCTGGCCCAGACCCTCGTCGCCTCCACCTATCCCCTCGAGATCGTGCAACTGCAACAGTGGCTCGCCAAGAACCCCAAACTCAAGGACAAGGCCCTCGCCGATTCGGTGGCGAAGCAGCCCTGGGACCCGAGCATCCAGTCGATGGCTCCCCTGCCGGACCTGGTCAAACGACTTGCCGAAGACATCCAATGGACCACGGAGCTCGGCAACGCGTTCCTGGCACAACAGGCTGAGGTGATGGAGGCCGCCCAGCGGATGCGCAAGAAAGCCAAGGACAAGGGTACGCTGGAAACCAACGAGCAGCAGAAGGTGGAGACCAAGGTGGTCGAGAAGACCGAAGTCATCGTCATCGAGTCTCAGAACCCCGAGGTCGTCTACGTCCCGTCCTACAGCCCGGCCGTCGTGTACGGCCCGCCGGTTTATCCCTATCCGCCGATCTACTACCCCTACTATCCACCCGGTGCCGCATTCATTTCGTTCGGGGTCGGGATGATGTGGGGAGCGGCGATGTGGGGCGGCGCCTGCTGTATGGCAGGCTGGGGCGGCGGCAACGTCTACATCAACAACAGCAACAACTTCAACAGAAAAGGGGGCGCTGGCGGCGTTGGCGGCGTTGGCGGCGTGGGTGGTGTCGGTGGTGTTGGCGGTGTTGGCGGTGTTGGCGGCGCAGGTGGCGTTGGAGGCGCAGGTGGCGTTGGCGGCCCAGGCGGTGTTGGCGGTGCTGGCAGGCCTGGTGGTGCCCAGCCCAAGGGGGCTGGCGGCGCGTGGTCTCACAACCCTTCGCATCGAGGCGGTGCCCCATACGCCGACCAGCGGACCGCCGACAAGTTCGGTGGTCAAACCCGGGGGCAACAGGGGCAGCGGGGTGCAGGAGCCACCGACAGGGCCGCCGGTAACCGTCAAGGGCAGGGTGGAGCTGGTGCAGGAAACCGGGCTTCCGCCGGCGGTCAGGGACAGCGCGGCGGTGCCGGCGGGGGCGACCGGGTACCCAGTGCCAGCGGCGGCCGCGGCGGTGATCAGATAGGGAACCGCAGCATTCCTTCAGACCGTGGGGGGAGCAGCGGATTCGGGGGCGGGTCGCGCGGATACGACGGGAGAAGCGCTCGGTCGAGCAGCTCGCGCGGCTATTCGAGCATGGGCGGCTCTCGAGGCGGGGGATTCTCTCGCGGGGGCGGTGGAGGGCGCCGCAGATGAGTGTGGTCCACCGCGTCGTGGGAATAGCTTGGCTGACGGTAACACTCGTTCAGCTGGGCGCTTGCAACCGAGACGTGAAGCAGCGCCGATTCGCCTCGCCCGAAGAGGCGGCGGCTGCCTTCACTCAAGCCGCTGAGCGCTTCGACCGGCAGGCGCTGGTGGAGATCCTCGGCAGCGAGGGCAAGTCTCTGATTTTCTCCAAGGACTCGGTGCAGGACCGGCAGCGCGCTCTGGCATTTGCCTCGGAGGCGCGCATTCAGCACCGGCTGGAACTGGATTCATCGGGCACGGTCGCCACCCTGACCGTGGGCCCCACCGACTGGCCGCTGCCTATTCCAATCGTGAAGGACAGTAGCGCCTGGCGTTTCGACGCAGAGGCCGGGGCCGACGAGATCCTCATCCGCCGGATAGGGGAGAACGAGCTCGACGCTATCCAGGTGTGTCGCGGGTTCGTGGAGGCTCAGCGGGAATATGCCAGGACTCGGCACGACGGGGCCCCCGTCAACCAGTACGCCCAGCGCATCATCAGCTCGCCCGGGAAGCAGGATGGACTGGCCTGGAAGGGCCCGAATGGAAGCTGGGAGGGTCCGGTGGGGGAGGGGATCGCGCGGGTGATCGCGGAGGGCTACTCCGAACACCAGCAGCCGTACCATGGGTATCACTTCAAGGTTCTCAAAGGGCAGGGTCCCGCGGCACCGCTCGGGCAGATGAGTTTCCTGGTCAAGGGAATGATGATCGGCGGCTTCGCCCTGGCCGCCGCGCCCGCGGAATACCTGGTAACCGGAGTAAAAACCTTCATCGTAAGCCACGAGGGGGTCGTGTACGAACAGGACCTGGGCCCCAAGACGCTGGAGCAGTTCCGGGCAATGGAGCTCTATAACCCCGATTCGTCCTGGACTCCCGTCACGGACTCGGCATCACCGCAGCCTTCTCCCTCCACGAACTGACAGCAGCACACGGTTGATCCCGCCCTTAGTAGGAGCGGGGTAGAGCGGCGTTGTGACTCCGGTCGCGCCAGCGCTATCTTCATCCCCCATGCCCGACCCCAGAGTGCTCCTGGATCAGCTGCATCACCGCCAGTCGCTCGCCGAGCAGGGCGGGGGCGCCGAGCGGATCGCTCAACAGCACAAGAAGGGGAAGCTCACCGCCCGCGAGCGGCTCGACCTCCTGCTGGACGAGGGCAGTTTTGTCGAGCTGGACCGTTTCGTCACTCATCGGTCCACCGATTTCGGATTGGACCAGCAGATCTACCCAGGCGACGGGGTGGTTACCGGCTACGGCCGGATCGATGGCCGGCTGGTCTATGTCTTCTCGCAGGACTTTACCGTCTTCGGCGGGTCACTCTCCGAAGCGCATGCCGAAAAGATCTGCAAAATCATGGATCTGGCACTCAAGAGCGGCGCCCCCGTCATCGGGCTCAATGATTCGGGTGGGGCCCGGATTCAGGAAGGCGTCGCCTCACTCGGCGGGTACGCCGACATCTTCCTGCGCAACACGCTCGCCTCCGGAGTGATACCCCAGATTTCTGCGGTGCTGGGCCCCTGTGCCGGTGGGGCGGTGTACAGCCCCGCGATCACCGACTTCATCTTCATGGTTCGAGGTGTCAGCTACATGTTCGTCACCGGACCCAATGTGGTGAAGACGGTCACCCACGAGGAGGTGAGCTTCGACGATCTCGGCGGCGCGGATATCCACGGCGGCACCTCGGGGGTGGCCCACTTCGTCCATGATTCCGAGCCCGAATGCCTCCAGGCCATCCGCGAGCTGATCGGATTTCTTCCTCTCAACAACCTCGATCCACCGCCCCTCGGCGCCGGCGACGATCCCATCGATCGGCGGGATGAGGCGTTGCTGGGCCTGATCCCCGACAGCGCGAACAAGCCCTACGATATGCACGGTGTAATCGGGCGGGTGGTGGATCATGGCACGTTCCTGGAGGTCCAGCGGGGATATGCCGACAACATTGTGGTGGGGTTTGCCCGGCTGGGAGGAATGCCAGTCGGCATCGTGGCCAATCAGCCGGCTGTGCTCGCCGGGGTACTGGACATCAACGGGTCCATCAAGGCGGCTCGATTCATCCGTTTCTGCGACTGCTTTAACCTGCCGCTGGTGACCTTTGTCGACGTGCCCGGGTTTCTTCCCGGCGTGGCCCAAGAGCATGGCGGCATCATCAAGCACGGAGCCAAACTGCTCTACGCTTACTGTGAGGCCACAGTCCCCAAGCTCACGGTCATCACTCGCAAGGCCTACGGGGGAGCGTACGACGTCATGAGCTCCAAGCACATCCGCGGCGATGTCAATCTCGCCTGGCCTTCGGCAGAGATTGCCGTGATGGGTCCCAAAGGAGCCGTGGAGATTCTCTTTAAGGATGAAATAGCCCGGGCAACCGAGCCCGGCGCCGCGACCGACCGGTTGATCGAGGAGTACACCGAGAAGTTCGCTCATCCCTACACCGCTGCCGCCAGAGGCTACATCGACGACGTAATCGACCCCCGGGACACCCGGCCTCGGCTGATTGACGCGCTTCGGACTCTGGGGGGGAAACGGGACCGGAATCCGCCGAAGAAGCACGGGAATATTCCGTTGTAGTCGCTAGTCGTTAGTCGCTAGTTGCTAGTCGATATGGTACCTGTTGAGCCCGAGGAGAGTTTCAAGTGCGACTAGTGACAAGTGACCAGCGACTAGCGACCCTCCAACGCCCCGTGCACTCTTCACCCGAACTGACGTCACCCTACTAGCCAAGTGGGACTCCACGAGACATTTTGTCACACATGTGTCAGGCCAGGTTGGTAAGTCCAATAGTAGAGCGTGATTCGGTGATGGACCTTGGCCGGGTGGTTGCGGCTGCGCTGGTGGTTCTCGCCACCGCTACGGGTGGGTTACGGGCCCAGGCAGCTATCGATCCCAACGTCGCGCCCAGGGCTGCCGCACTGGAGCGGAGCGGCGAGCGCCGAATGGCCATCGACATGCTGGGCCGGTACCTCGCCATGGCCCCGGACGATGGTCGCGCCTGGTTCCAGCTGGGCCGCTTTTATCTGCTGGATGCCCAGGACTGGCATCTTCAGGGTCACCGGGGCGATCCCGACGGTCTTCTCTATCTGGACTTCGCGGCTACGGCCTTTGACCAGGCCATCCGGTTGTCGGTCGACTCCGGCATCGTGTTCCGAGGCCTTGCGGAACTGGAGCGCGCGATCGTTCTAGTCGAGGACTCCGGATGGAGCGCAGCCGGGGGAGGCCGAAGTCGCGCTCGCTCCCCGGAGATGCCGCCGTTCATCCTCGAGCTCGGCGCCAATCTCCTGAGCTCCTGTCCGGCCGGGGGTGTGCTCCTCGTGGGCACCGATCTCGAAGCCCTGTCGGTCTGGTACGATGACCTCGATCTCCACTCCCGCGAAATTCTTCCGATCCGCCCCGACCGCTATGCCACTGATTCGATCTATCGGCGCCGCATGGCTGAAGTGATGGGGATCAGCCCCGGCCTGCCGGTGCGCCGGGCTCTGGAGGACGTGGCAGCGCGCCGTACGCTCTGTCTGACGCCTTCGGCCGACAGTGCCGCGGTTCCCACTCTGGCCTGGACCCCATTTCGGCTGACCCGGGTGAGTCGTTCGGCTCAACCCGGCCCGGAGGCCCTCTCGGTGAGCGAGTTGCTCGCCGCTACCCGGCAGGGCAGCTCGGTATGGGTAAGAGATGTCCGTAGCGTGTACGACCAGGCTGCCCGGTTCAACAGCCTGTTGTGTAGCAGCTTCCTCCCCGTATTCGGAGACGCGCCGCCGCCGGCTTGCCGGCCATGAAGCCGTAGTTGCTTCCGCTTTTTCCGCTGCCGCCACACCTTCCGACACCATGAAACGAGTTCTCGTCGCCAACCGCGGTGAGATCGCGCTGCGGATCATTCGGGCGTGCCATGAAGAAGGACTCGAGGCAGTGGCCGTCTACTCGGTTGTCGATCGCACTGCCCCCTACGTGCGGGCTGCG
>DASRIN010000436.1:0-3237 GCA_035649975.1 Gemmatimonadales bacterium | reverse complement strand
CGAATTCCTCGGCGGCGAGATCGTCGGGGATGGCGATTGCCGCCGCATGATGAGGGCCGGGCAGCAGCGTACGCCCGCCGTGAACCAGCTTCTCGAGCAGCGCGGTGCTTATCGTTCCATCCATTCCGGGCCAGCCGGTGGAGCGTAACTTCATCATCAATCCGACCCATCCTGATGCGGGACGGATCCGGGTCATGCCTTCTTTTGACGTGGTTTGGGATGGCCGTCTCTTCGCTCCACCTTATCGATCACAAGGCTGAGAAAGGCTCAGGTCATGAGCGTCCCGTTGGGAGCATGGGCTCTCGCTGGTTTCCTGATCACTGGGTGGTCCGGGGCGGCTGCCCAGGCCCGAGATACTGCCGCCAGCACATCCACGATCTTGCTGGTACCCGACAGGGTATGGGACGGCGAAGCAGCCGAGACGAAGTCCGGGTGGGTTGTGCTGATTGTCGGGAGCCAGATTCGAGCAGTTGGGCCGGCCCGAGAAGTGAGCCTGCCAAGCGCGACCGAGCGGGTGGAACTGCCGGGTACAACGGTGATCCCGGGGCTCATCGAGGGCCACTCGCACCTCTTCCTCCATCCCTACGACGAAGCCAGCTGGGACGACCAGGTTCTCCGCGAGCCGCTGGGCCAGCGCATGGTCCGCGCAGTGGCCCATGCGCGTCGCACTCTTGGGGCGGGAGTCACGACGGTTCGCGATCTCGGAACCGAGGGTGCCTTCGACTTCGACGTGCAGCTGAAGCGGGCCATCGAGCAGGGCATCGTTCCCGGGCCACGGGTGATTGCGGTAACCCGCGCGATCGTAGCCACCGGCAGCTACGGCCCGCGCCGAACGGACTACTCCTTCGAGCCGGGGCAGGGAGCGGAGGAAGCGTCGGGACCGGAGGAGATTACTCGCGTAGTGCGCAGCCAGATCGCGCATGGGGCCGACTGGATCAAGGTATACGCCGACTATCGTTGGGGTCCGCGGGGAGAGGCCCTGCCCACCTTTACCCAGGCGGAGCTCAACCAGTTGGTGGAGGTGGCCCACGGCAGCGGCCGGCCGGTTGCGGCCCACGCGACCACGCGGGAAGGCATGCGCCGGGCCACCCTCGCCGGAGTGGAGACCATCGAGCACGGCGACGAGGGCACCCGGGAGGTGTTCCGGCTGATGCGCAAGCACAAAGTGGCGCTCTGCCCCACGCTCGCTGCGGCCGAGGCCTATGCCCAGTACTTCGAAGGCTGGGCTCGAGGCCGGCAGCCTCCGCCCCAATCAGTGAGGGACAAGCGGGAGAGTTTCCGGATGGCCCTCGAGGAAAAGGTCGCCATCTGCTTCGGCGGAGACGTGGGAGTCTTCTCTCATGGCGATAACGTGCGGGAGCTCGAGGCTATGGTAGCCGGCGGCATGTCGCCCCTGGATGCTTTGCGGTCGGCCACCAGCGGTAACGCCGACCTCTTCCGGCTCTCTGCGCTCGGGCGGGTCCGGCCGGAGAAGCTGGCTGATCTCGTCGCGGTCGAGGGCGATCCTACCCGCGACATCGGGGCGCTACGGCGGGTTCGACTAGTGATCAAGGAGGGCCGGCGGGTGCCGTGACCCGCCGCTTAGTCGTAGCCGGGTGACCGCCATCACGTCCATCCCAACCAGCCGCTCCAATGTTTTTCCCAGGGTACCGGATGAGCTCAAACCAGGGTGGCTGCAATGGCAAGGGAACGCATGGGGGTGCTGGGGCTGGTCAAGAAGAGCTTCAGTGACTTTCTCGAAGACGACTGTATGGACTCGGCCGCGGCCCTGTCCTACTACACCATATTCTCACTGCCGGCCATCCTGGTGCTGCTGCTGATGCTGGTCAGCGCGCTGATGGATCCCAACGATGTCCGCGGCGGCCTCGAATCGCAGATGCAGAGCCTGATGGGGCCGACTGCCGGCGAGCAGGTTCGCACCATCATCGAGAAGTCGGAGCAGCGCCCCGCGAGCGGGATCCTCCCCACATTGCTCGGCATAGCCGGCCTGATCTTCGGCGCCACCGGCGCATTCGGCCAGCTGCAGAAGACCTTGAATCGCACCTGGGATGTGGAACCCGATCCCAATCAGGGCGGCATCAAGGCGTTTCTGAGCAAACGGGTTTTCTCCCTCGGCATCATCCTGGTGCTTGCATTCTTTCTGCTCGTATCGCTGGTGGTCAGTGCGGCGGTTTCGGGCATGGGCGATCGGCTGAGCTCGGCCTTGCCCTCCGGTCTGTCGGGCCCGGTAGTCGAGGTCCTCAACCTGATCATCTCGCTCGCCGCCATCACCCTCCTTTTTGCCGCGATGTTCAAGGTGCTGCCCGACGCCAGGATCTCCTGGCGGAGTGTGTGGGTGGGTGCGACGGTGACGGCCGTGCTTTTCGTGATCGGCAAGTTTGCCATCGGGTTCTACCTGGGTAAGAGCAATCCGGGCCAGGCCTACGGCGCGGCCGGCTCCCTGGCCGTCCTGCTGCTCTGGATCTACTACTCTTCGCTCATCGTGCTTTTTGGGGCGGAGTTTACGGAGACGTGGGCCCGGGAGCGCCGCGGCGAGACCATCGAGCCGGAGCCGGGCGCCATCCGGGTCAAGCGCGAAAAACAGCGGATCGAGAGCTCCGCCCCCCGACCCGCCTGAGGCTCCTTAACTGCGGAAGTTACGGAACTACTAGAGGCGCCTTCAGCACCAGCACCAAGGGCGTCTTGGCCTTGACCACGACGTCCCGAGTCCCGGTCTGGTTGGCCACTACGGCTCCGGCTGCTGCACCGGCGACGCCGCCAATGACCGCTCCTTTGGTGTTGCCGCCGATCACCTTTCCCAGCACGGCACCGGCGGCTGCCCCTCCTCCCACCTTGGCAGCATCGCTCCCGGTCACCCCGCGGCCGCGAAGCTCCCGCGGCACCGGTTTCAGTTCGGCCTTCACCGGCTGGAGCTGTCCGTTCAGGTCGATGCCATCAGCTTGCAGGGCAAGCCTTCCCTGTGAGCTCTTGGAGCGGGAGGGACGCAGCCGGGAGATGGTGAGCCGAACCGGCGTTCCCGCCGCGATCAGTGTTCGACCGTCGGGACCGACCACATTCTCCATCACGTGGGCGGAGACCTGATGCCCTACCGTATCGCGCCGTGAGTTAATGGAGTCATCCAGGGCGGCGTGGATCTCGGTGCCGACCGCGAGGGTCCGGGCGGTCAGGTTCGCAGACGAGGCGGGACTCGGCGCAACCCTAGTGTCGGGTATGGCTGTCGGAGCTGTGTCGGCTATG
>DASRIN010000435.1:0-2052 GCA_035649975.1 Gemmatimonadales bacterium | reverse complement strand
CGATACAGATAAGATGGGCTTGCAGTGGAGTCATACGAGTTGCGGACTCGCACCGAGGTCGGCGTAACGGCCGGGGCGGTGCCGCTGGAGCCATTGCCGAAGGGCTCGGCCGATAGACGCGGCGGTGGCAGGATGGTCCAGGTCGCCCGGATGAAGCGCGATGCGAGGCCATTCGCTGCCGCCCTGGATCCGCCACCGACCCGCCGCTACCAGGACGGAACCCCAGGCACGTATCCGAGTTCGAGCGCTCCACCGGACGACCGGAGACTCCACTCGGCGCCGCTCCGCGAGCAAATGAATCGAGCGGGCATCCTCGATGAAGCTGAGACCCGCAGCAGCGGCTGCCCGACTCGTTGCCTCACCGGCAAGCCAGGCGGGTGGAACGAAGCCGGTAGGCTCGAGTCCCAGCGCCCGAAGCCGGCGGACCCCGCGCTGAACCCGCTCACCGGCTGCGGCCGCGTCCAGGGTGAGAAACTCGCCTTCACGAGCGGTTCTGCCCCAGGCCCGCCAGTTGTCCCGGAGCGTGCGGGAGAGTCCTTCCTCGTCGTGGCGCTCGCCATGCAAGACTACCTCCGCACCTTCCCCTACGCGCTCGCGGATCCAGGCCAGAAATCCCGGATGATCTTCCAGAGGCCAACCGCCATGCCAGTTGGGCACGATTAGGAGTGCGGGCGTGACGCCGTGGTCCGCGCAGAGCTCCCACAGCCGGAGGACATTCCCGGCCAGCGCCGGCGTGACGTCGTGGATGGAGACCAGGAGCATTACAGATGCAGGATGCTGCGATACATCGCGAAGAGTTGATCGAACACCTGGTCCCAGCCGTGGTAGGCTTCGACGTGGCGGCGGCCCCGGATCCCGAGCTGGTCCATCGAGCCGTTGATCATCCGGATCGCAGCCTCGCAGAGCGCGTCTCCGGACCCCGACCTGAAGGTGTTGCCGGCGCCCGAACGGTACACGGTCTCGGCGACACCGCCGCGGTCGGCCGACAGCACCGGCGTGCCACTGGCCAGTGCCTCCAACGCGGAGAGGCCAAAGGTCTCGAGTGAACAGGGCGCGACGTAGAGGTCTGCTGCAGCCATGAGGTCGGCCAGGCGCTCGCGATCGGCCTCGAATGGAAGCCAGATGAACCGATCGCTTCCCGGCAGCCGCTGCAGCCGGCGGCGCGAGGGTCCCTGTCCGGCGAGCACCAGCTTCATGCCTGTGCGGCGCTGGACCTGCGGCCAGCTCGAAAGCAGGAGGTCCAACTCCTTCTCTCGCGCTATCCGCCCCACGTACAGTGCCAGCGGGCCATCGGGGAGTCCAAAGGACTTGCGAGTCTCAGCTGCGTACTCGCGACGGCGGGGATGAAAGCGGTCCAGATCGACGCCCAGGGTGACGCGGTGTACCCGTTGGACGCCCTCGCGCTCTAACTCGCCGGCCACGAAGTCGGACGGCGCGAGAGTGGCCCGGACCAGGCGACTCAGACGGCGCACGTAGCGCCAGGCAAACCGGCTCGCCGCACGGCGCAGCGCCCCGGCAGTGTCCGGTCGGGGCGCAATGACCTTCGGGAAGTTGCTGTGGTAGAACCAGACGGCGGGTACGTCGATGCGGCGGGTGGCGAGATGGATCAGCCAGGGAGCAAACCAGGCGCTTCCGACCTCGATCAGGTTGGGCCGTTCGTGGGCCACGATGCGACTGGTGGACTGCGTGGCCAGCATGAAGCGGTACGGTTTCTGGGTTGGCACGGATGGTCCATGCAGCCGGTAGCAGCGGACTCCAGCACTCTCGTGAATGGAATCCCGGGCACCCGGGACTACCAGCACCTGCCTCAGATCGGAGCGGCGCTCGACATAGCGCGCCTTCTCCAAGAGATAGGTGCGAACTCCGCCGGTCGTCTCGCCGAAAAACTCGGAAATATCCAGGACGCCAAATGCCTGGTCCCGAAGTGGAGGCGGGAGAGAGCTCCGGGAAATGTTCAGCGGAGTCTCCCCCTCGGTCTCGGAGAAGAGGTCCCGATCCGGGGCGGTGAGGAGCGCCGGGTCAGTCAGAGCAGTCACCGAGAGGATAGATCGT
>DASRIN010000434.1:0-2604 GCA_035649975.1 Gemmatimonadales bacterium | reverse complement strand
CCAGCCCGGTGGATATTCCAGTCCCCACTCAGCTCCCGCGCCTCACTGTCGTTGACCATCAAGACATCCACCCGGGACAACAGTTGGAGCAGGGCGGCTTTCTTGCCCTGAATCCAATAGTTCATGGTGTCGCACACTACCAGCTCCGGTTTTTGCACCTGTTCCAGGACTCCAAGCTGCAAATCGGGATCGATATTCCCCAGAAACAGAAACCGCGCCGACCGGAATGCCGTCGGTAGTCGGGGCTGGAAGTTGGCAAACACCCCCAGTCGGGTCTCCAGGGTTTCCCGGCTCTGCAGGTCGTAGGAGTACTTACCCTTCCAGCGGAAGCTCTCGCCGTCGGCCTGTTCCACCCCGGACCAGTCGATGCCGCGGCTGCTCAGCCGCTCCAGCTCATGGCGGGGGTAGTCGTTTCCAATCACACCGACGACCTGCACCGGATGGAGAAGGGAGCCGGCCACGCTGAAGTACACGGCCGATCCGCCGAGCGCGTCGGCGGTTTGACCGAAGGGAGTGAAGATGGAGTCGAGAGCGATACTGCCAACGACCAGCAGCGTCATAGATCACATCCGGTCAGGTGCGGAAATTCCCAGCACTATCAACCCGTTGGCCAGTACGATGCGGGCTGCCCGGGCCAGGAGCAGACGCGCCCGCTCGATCTCAGCCTGCTCGCCGACCGTGCGAGTCCGATGGTACCAGCCGTGGACGATGCCGGCGAGCTCGTGGAGATACACCGTGATGCGATGGGGCTCGCGCTCCCGGGCCGCCTTGTCGATGATCTCGGGAAGCTGGACCAGCTTCTTGAGCAGCTCGGTATCCTCTGGAGCCGGGAGGGCCTCCAGCTCGAGCTCACCGGTAACCGATTCGGGAGGACGCTGCGCGGTCCGGAAGATCCCGCTCAGCCGGGCATGAGCCATCTGCACATAGAAGATGGGATTCTCGTCGCTCTGCTTCTTGGCCAGCTCCACATCGAAGTCGAGAGGACTGGCGCCTTTACGCGCGAGAAAGAAGTACCGGGCGGCATCCACGCCCACCTCTTCATAGAGGTCCCGCAGCGTCACGAACTCGCCGGACCGTTTCGACATCTTTACTTCTTCCTCACCGCGCACAACCCGAACCAGCTGCACCAGCTCCACATCGAAGAATTCCGGAGGGTAGCCCAGAGCGGCGAGCGCCGCTCGCATCCGGGGGATGTAGCCATGATGGTCCGCGCCCCAGACATCGATGATGCGATCGAATCCCCGGTCGTGCTTGTCTACGTGATATGCGATATCGGGTGCCAGATAGGTGAGCGTACCATCACTTTTCCGCAGCACCCGGTCCTTATCATCGCCGAAGCTGGTGGTTCGAAGCCAGAGTGCACCCTCGGACTCGTAGGTGAATCCCCTGCTGCTCAGCAGATCGAGCGCTCGCTGGACGCCGCCGGCGGCGTACGTCGCCTGCTCCGAGCTGATCACATCGAATCTGACGCCGAACTGCTCCAGGTCCCGGTCCTGCTCCTCCCGCTGCAGCCGAACCGCGAACGCTCGGCAGCGCTGCACGCCTTGCGCTTCGTCCAGCTCGGCAAAGGAGCGGCCCTCCCGCGCGAGCACCTGGCGGGCGTTCTCCCGGAGGTATTCGCCGTGATAGCCGCCCTCGGGGATTTCCGCGGGGTGGCCCGCCTCCTGACGAACCCGCGCCCACAGGCTCTGGGCCAGCTTGTCGATCTGCACGCCGGCATCGTTCACGTAGAATTCGCGCGTGACGGCGTGACCGGTCCACTCCAGCAGCGTTGCGATCGCATCGCCCAGCGCCGCCCCGCGACCGTGACCCACGTGCAACGGGCCGGTAGGATTGGCGGAGACGAACTCCACGTTCACCTTGAGCCCGGATCCCCAGGTGGATCGTCCGTAGTCAGCACCGGCCCCGAGGATCTGTTGGTGGGCCGCTGCCAGCTGAGTTTCCGCCAGCCAAAAGTTGATGAAGCCGGGACCGGCGATCTCGGTTCGAGCTATGAGATTGGGAGGGAGCTTCAGCTCATCCAGCACCCGCTGCGCGGTCTTCCGCGGGTTGGTCCGCTCTCTTTGGGCCAGCACCATGGCCAGATTGGTGGCCAGGTCGCCGTGTCCCGCATCGCGCGGCCGCTCCAGCACGAAATCCAGGCCATCGGCTCCAAGCCTCGCGGCCACCCGCGAGAGCTCGGCCCGCAGGGTTTCGCTCACTCGGAAGCGGCCTTCCCTTTACCCTGACGAGGATTGGACTTGGCGGGAGCGCTGTCGGCCTTAGCGGCGGGCTTAGTGTCACCCTTGGCGGCGTCGGCTTTGGACTCCCCGGCCGGTTTGGCCTCGGCGGACGGGGCAGTCTCGCCTTCTGGCTTTCGCGGGCCCTTACCATCCTTCCCGTAATCCGTGATGTAGAAGCCGCTGCCCTTGAACACCAGGCCGGCGCCACCCGAGATCTTGCGCGTGGCCGGCTTGCCGCAGGTGGGACAGTTGGCGCGAGGCTTGTCACTCATCTTCTGGAACTTCTCGAAGCGGTGGCCCTCGGGACACTGGTATTCGTAGGTCGGCATCAGACTCGTCTAGGTAAATGAAACCAGCATGGAAAGTTACCAACCAGCTACTG
>DASRIN010000433.1:0-2469 GCA_035649975.1 Gemmatimonadales bacterium | reverse complement strand
GAGCCGGCCGCTGCGCACACATTCGTCCAGCGCGATCGGGATGGTGGCAGCCGTCGTATTGCCATACCACATGATGTTGTTGTAGACCTGGTCGTCCCGCAGTCCCAGGTTCTTTTGCATCATCTCCGAGATTCGCAGGTTGGCCTGGTGCGCCAGCAGGAGCTTGAGGTCGTCCAGCGAATGGCCGGCCGACGCGAGCACCGCCCGCACCGACTCCGGCATTCTGACCACAGCATGTCGGAACACCTCCTTGCCGTCCATCTCCAGATACTGCCGGCCGGCCTCGAGCTGCTGGGGGGACACCCTCGGGTGATACATCGACCCCGGGCTGTCGACCCACAGCTTCTCGGCGTGGATCCCTTCGGAGTGAAGATCGAAGGCGAGGATTCCCCCGTCCGAACCATCGGCCGGTCCCAGCACGGCCGCGCCCGCGCCGTCGGCAAAGATGACCGCCACATGCCGCCCCGCGCTGGACAGCTCCAGTCCGGTGGATTGGATCTCGCTGCCCACGACCAGGATGTGACGGTACTGGCCGGTCCGGATCCAGGCGTCCGCTACCGACAGCGCGTAGATGAACCCGCTGCACTGCGCCCGGACATCGAGTGCCGGAATCGTGGGGATGCCGAGCATGCGCTGCAGGTACACCCCGTTGCCGGGAGCGAAGTGATCCGGACTGGAGGTGGCATAGACGATCGCATCCAGATCGTCGGGAGAAAGCCCGGCCATGTCGAGCGCCTGGTCCGTCGCCTTTCGGCCCATCTCCACGCCGCTCTCACCTTCGCGAACCCAGCGACGTTCCTGAATGCCGGTGCGAGTCCGGATCCAGTCATCGGTGGTGTCCATCAGCTGGGAGAGCTCGTCGTTGGTGACGACCCGGTCGGGGACGGCGAGACCGGTTCCTAGAAATTTTGATCGCAGCATCAGGTTATGTTGCCCCGCATTAGACGGCGACGCAAGTGAAAACCGCCCAGCCAGACCCAGACAATCCAGCTGGCGGTCTGGGCCCATCCCATGCTCCGCCAGGTCTCCCACGTTACCCCGACCGGGGTCAGCCACATCGGCCACCCGGCGTCGGGCCGCAGGCGATGCCGCTCGACCACGTGCACGGCGGGAAAACCCGCCCGGAGGCGCTGGAGCACCAAGCTGCAGAGGCTCGCGCTATCCGATCCGGGCGGGGGCGGCACCTTCACCAGATTCCAGACCATGCTGGTCGCTCCCCACCCGTGGCTGTCGCTCACCCCGGCAACAAATCGGTTGTGCGCCCGGGCCAGAGCAATGACCCGGTCCCGCTCGGCGCGGGTCAGCTCGTTGGCCTTGGGCGAGGCGTTGACGATCTCGAAGCCGTCGAGCCCGGCTGCGATGAGAGTATCCAACCGGCTCCACTGATTGCGGCGGTATTCCGGTAGGGAGGCCAGGGTCAATGATCCATAGGCGGACTCGGAAGTGTCGAGCAGCTGGAGCAGCTCCTCCACCGAGCCGTTGTACCGGCTCCGGTCGACCGGAAGCGTATCCCCCAGGAGCACGATATGGGCGCGCCAGGCGCTCACCTCGATGCCGGGGCACGGAACAGTCGCCAGTCGCCGGTCGCCAGTCGCCAGTCTCTCTCCATCTCCATCCCCCGGCCCCTGGTCCGCGGTCTCTGCTCCGTGGTCCCGCTTCTCCACCAGGTTGTGATCCGTGATGAACGCCAGATCAAACCCTGCCCGTGTATGCCACCGCAGGTTAGCCTGAGTATCGAAGCCGCGCATCCAGGTGTCGGCGACATCGTGGGACAGGTTGGTGTGGCTATGGAAATCGACAACCAGTTCGCCCGTCGAGACGCCGGCGAGGGACAGCATCGGGCGATGCCAGAGCGCACCCAGCAGCACGAAGCCCAGCAGCGCGGCCACCGACAACACCAGACGGCCGAGCTCCCGCCGCCAACGGAATTGGCGCCGCGCCAGCAGCAGCGGCATCCCACCTGTAACTCTGAGCGGAGCGAAGGATCTCTCAAACTGAGCAGACACTCGCCAGGCCACATAGATCAACGCCAGTCCGGTGAGAAATCCCCCCAACCGGCTCATGCTCAGCATGGAGACACCGTCCCAGAGACTGAACAGCGGAGCCAGGATCAGGTACAGTTCAGGGGTTTTCAGGTGCAGCGATGCTGGACTGGTCCCGGCGACCGGATCGGAGAGTGGCGGAACCCCAGCCAGACCGGCAACGATCAGCAGCCCAGTGAGCAGGAGCGGAACGCTCCACCAGTCCTGCAGCAGGCGGAGGTACCATGATTGTTTCGGATGATGACTTGGACGCAGAGTTTCCTCTGGGAGACGGTACGGCCGCAACCAGTGCCGAGGTGTCCTGCCCCTATTGTGGCGAGCTCAACCTCATCACCCTGGACCCGGGTAGCGGCTCGGAACAGCGTTACACCGAAGACTGCCAGGTCTGTTGCCGGCCTTGGCAGGTCAGCGTTCGCTACGACCGGCA
>DASRIN010000432.1:0-2988 GCA_035649975.1 Gemmatimonadales bacterium | reverse complement strand
GGTTGAACATGTCCGTGAACACCTGGTTCAGCTGAACCACCGCAGTCTTGACTCGGAGTTTGACCATGCCGAGCGTGGTTCGATTGTCGAATAACACGACCAGGATCACTCGCCTCGCGATGTCGGCCAGATACATCGATTCCCGCTCGCCTTGATGAAACAGCGCCCCGAACTCGGACTCTCCCAGCATCCGGGCGAGCTGGTCGTTGGCGCTGAAGTCGGCGGCGGTCAGGGAAGCGAAGGCGGTGGCATCGAACGCCGGGGCCTCACCGGCAGTGGAGACCATCTGCCCGGTCCGATCGACAATCAACGCGGTGCGGGCATTGGACTCGCTGAGAAAGGCGCTGAGGATCGACTGAATCCGGCGCGAATCCTCTTCCCGAAAGGACCAGCTGGAAGCGCCGCTCATCTCGACTCGGTCACGCGAGGGTCGCTTCCATGCGGCGCACAATGGCTTCGGCCCGGCGGCGCAGCATCGGCTGGCGCTCCCACGCCAGATAGTCCCGCAGCAGCCGCACGGTCTCTACCTCGTTCTGGCCGGCCAGGAACCCCAATGCGGCGAGCCGCCGCAGCGGACGGGGGCTGAACAGATCCCGGCGGTGGTAGGTCAGTCGCTGTTGGGCCAGCAGCCACCCACCGGTCAAACCCAGTGCCATCCCGCCTACAAAGACCATGCTTCGGGACCGCATCAGCTCACTTCCTGCCGGGCTACCAGCGCATGGGCCAAGGTGACTCCGTCGATGTATTCCAGGTCGCCTCCCATAGGCAATCCCCGGGCCAGGCGGGTGACCCGCACCCCCATCCCCGCCAGCAGCTGCTGGATGTAGGTAGCAGTCACCTCCCCCTCCATGGACGGGTTGGTGGCGAGGATGATCTCCCGCACCCCGCCCTGGCTGACCCGCTCCACCAGACGGTCCACCCGCAGCGATTCCGGTCCGATCCCGTCCAGGGGCGAGAGATGGCCGCCCAGCACGTGATACCGGCCCCGGAAATCGGTCGAACGGTCCACTACCGCGACGGTCGAGGGCTCCTCTACTACGCAGACCAGTCCCGCATCACGCCGTGGATCGCGACAGATGCCACAGGGCTGTTCCTCGGTCAGGTTGCCGCATTCCTGGCAAGGACGGACCCGCTCGGCGACGGAGGTCAGAACGGCCGCGAGCCGCTCGACCTGTTCAGAAGGCTGCTGAAGTAGATGGAAAGTGAGCCGTTGTGCCGTCTTTCGGCCGATCCCCGGGAGCCTGGCAAGCTCGGTGATCAACTCCTCGATGGCGCTCACCGGCTAGAAGGGGGAGGTGAATGGCAGTGATGGTACCTTGCGCATTTCGGCCTGAAGCATCTCCGCCGCTCGACGCTGGGCCTCGGCCACGGCCGTGAGCACCAGATCGCTGAGGAAATCGGCATCATGGTCCTGAAAGACCGCAGGGTCGATCCAGACGGCGCGCACCGTCCCTCGGCCATCCGCGGTCACCTTGACCATGCCTCCGCCCGAGGAGGTCTCGATGGTGCGGTTGGCCAGTTCGGATTGCAACTGCTGGAGCCTGCCCTGCATCTGCTGGCCCAGCTGGAACAGCTGCTGAAGATCTGCCATGCTATCGGGTAGTCCTGCCATGTTCGTATGAGTCTAGGGTTTTTTACACACACCTCAGTCTACGATCTCTAAATCTAACGCATCGGCTGCCGTGTCGAGGGCGGGGTCCTTCGCCCGGAACTCCCGGAGCCGCTCGGCTTTGATGCTGGAATCGGAAAGCCGTCGCGGGCGGGCGGGCTGGGCCTCCGAGTTGGGACCGGTCACCCGGAGACGCACCGGCTGACCGAGGCTGCGGGAGAGGATCTCTTCCACCGTTCGGGCCTCCTGCTCTAGCCGCTCCGCAAACAGCTGGTTGGGCTCCCGCAATGTCACGTTGAGCCAAGGGAGCACCAGCTCGGCTGGTTCCACCGCGGCGAGCAGCTCGCCCAGGAAGCGACTTTGCACCCGGGCAGCAACGATGATCGCCGGCCATCCGGCCCGAATCGCCTCGATGGAGGGAGCCAGCCGCGCCGTAGGCCCCGGCGGGGCGGCGGGGCGGCGGGGCGGCGGGGCGGGCTCCGAGCGAGGAGCTTCTGCTCCGGCGCCGCTCGGCACCCGCCCTGTCGACGTACTCTGCTGCCCTGCAGCTCCGCGGCCCCGCGGCCCCGCGCTCTCCTGCCCACCGGCTCCACTGTCCCGCCGCCCCGCCTCCAGCACGTCCTCCAGATCGACCACCCGGTCCATGAGCGCCCAGCGGAGCAGCATGGTTTCCACCGCGAGCCTGGGATTCACGCTGCGCCTGATGTTGGTCTCGTCCTCGGCCAGAAGCCGGAGCATCCGGAGCACGTCACCCGGCTGTAGCTCGCTCCGATAGGTCTCCAGGGAGCCGCGGAGAGCCTCGGTCATACTCTCCGGCTCGGCGCCAACTTGCAGCATGAGCAGCCCGCGGAGTACCTCGGCAGCCCCAGCCATGAACTCGGAGAGGTCGACTCCGGCCTCACACAGCCGGTCCACCAGTGAGAATACGGCTGCGGGCTGCTGTTCCACCACCAGCTGGAGCATCTCTCGATAGAGCTCGTCGTCGGCCAACCCCAGGACCTGGCGGACCCGCTCCGCCGTAACCTGTCCCTCTCCGAAGCTCAAGCACTGATCGAGCACCGAGAGGGCATCGCGCATGCCGCCGTCGGCATGCCGGGCAATCAGCGTCAGGGCGTCATCATCCGCGCTGAACCCCTCAGCCTGAAGCACCTGACGCAGGCGGTCTCGAATGGCACCGGGCCCGATACGCCTGAAGTCGAAGCGCTGGAGACGGGACATCACCGGCGCGGCTGTGGCGGCAATCTTGTGAGGCTCGGTAGTGGCGAAGACGAAGACCACACCTGGGGGTGGCTCTTCCAGCACCTTCAGCAGCGCGTTCCAGGCCTCGCGGGTGAGCATGTGGGCTTCATCGATGATGTACACCTTGTGATGCCCTTCTT
>DASRIN010000431.1:0-11098 GCA_035649975.1 Gemmatimonadales bacterium | reverse complement strand
GGGTCCTGCGGCAGGATGCTCCCGAGGCGCCCCCGACCGGTGCCATAGTGGCGGCACTTTCGGGTGTCGTGCTGGCGCTGGTCACCGCCTGGCTGGGGGGCGAGCTGGTGGGCCGGTTGGGTGTGGGGGTGGATGAAGGGGCCCACCTCGACTCCCCGAGCTCGATCTCGGAGCTGCCGGCCGGAGCGGGTTTGACCGGTGCTAGATCCTCGTCGGCTCCGAGCTACGACCGTCAACGATCGTAAATAAGCTCACCAACGCCTCCTTTTCTCTGCGGGTCAACCGCCTGATGGCGTGCTCCCGCCGTAGCGCGCCCGAGCGATTGTCCGCCGTTTCCCAATAGACCAGCCTGATTGGCCGACGGGTGCGGGTGTAGGCCGCACCCGTTCCGCTGTTGTGCTCCGCTATTCGCCGGACGGGATCGGTAGTGATGCCGGCGTAGAAGCTGCCATCGGAACAGCGGGCGAGGTAGACGGTCCAGGGCACTGTTAATCATAGGCACTACCGGATTCGCGGTCGCCCTCCCTATCTTCGGCAGTCCCCCCAAGGCACCCCGATTCGAGGTTTGATGGAATCCACCGCTCCGTCAGGGCGCGCTGCGGTCCCCACGGTGCCGGACCGGCGCCGGCCGGGGAAAAACACCCTCCCCGACCAGCGAACGCTGCTGACCTGGCTGTTCGGTGGCCGGCTGGTGCTGGCGACGGGAGTCCTGCTGGGCGCCGGGCTGGTCTGGACCGAGCGGCCTCAGGAAGCCTTCATCGTCAGCATTGCGGTGGTGTTTGCCCTGGTATTCACCCTGTATGGGGCGGGCACCGTGTTCCTGCTCCGGCGAGCGCCCACCAACGCATTCTTCTTTATCCAGGCCCTGGTAGATCTCAGCCTGGTCACCACGATCCTGCACTTTGCGGGGCAGCCTCAATCGGCTTTTCCAGCGCTCTATGTAATGGTGGTGGCCGCGTATTCGCTGTTAATGCCTCCCGCCTGGGTGGCAGTGACGGCACTTCTCGCCTCGGGCCTCTTTCTGGGCGACACCGTAATCAGCCACGGCGCTGCCCTGGACTCTGCGTCCTGGGCCCAGATCGTGGTGTTCAACCTGGTGTTCGCCATTGTGGCGGTACTGGGCCACCGGCTGCGAGAGGCAGGTATGGAGCAGGCAACCCTCGCCACCGAGCTGCAGCGGGTTCGCCTCGAGGCCGACGACATCCTGCGGAACATTCGCTCCGGCGTGCTCACGGTGGACGGGTTCGGCCGGCTGGCCTTCATCAACCCTACCGCCGAGCGCTTGCTCGACCTCGATGGCGAGGCCCTGATCGGGCTGCCGGTGCTCGATCATCTCAAGACCCGATCTTCCGAGCTCTGGGCCGCAGCAGTGGCCGGCATTCGCAACGGCCGAAAGATCAGTCGGGGGGAAGGAACTGTGCTCCAGGGCGCGGGGCGAATGTTTCCCATCGGCTTGAGCACCACCACCT
Source organism: Gemmatimonadales bacterium (assembly GCA_035649975.1). Lineage (GTDB taxonomy): Bacteria > Gemmatimonadota > Gemmatimonadetes > Gemmatimonadales > GWC2-71-9 > CAVVWJ01. Next base: position 9,629 of record DASRIN010000431.1, on the reverse strand, counting down.
TCCGGCAGGAGGCGCAGGATGCTCCCTCGGTCACCGCCATCTTCACCGATATCTCCGATCTCAAAGAGGTGCAGGAGCTGCACATGAGAGCGGAGCGGTTGGAGGCGGTCGCCGAGCTGAGCGCCTCCCTGGCCCATGAGATCCGGAATCCGCTGGCCTCGATTCGGAGCTCGGTGGAGCAGCTGGCCCGCTCCAAGCATGCGGACGAAGATGAGCGGTTTCTCTCCGGCCTGATCGTGCGGGAGAGCGACCGGCTGAGCCGGTTGCTCAGCGAGTTCCTGGACTTCGCCCGGGTCCGGGCCACGCATTTTGCACCACTGGACCTTCACTCGGTCGTGGTCGCAGTGGTCCGGCTGATTCGGGCGCACCCCGACTGTCGGGCCGACGCCGTGATTGCCATCGAGGGGGAGCATACCCTGCTGGAGGGCGACGAGGACCTGCTCCATCGGGTGGTGGCCAATCTGGTCCTCAACGCGGTTCAGGCAGCGCGCGGACCGATGCGGGTAACCGTGAGCGTATCCGCCGCCCAGGCGTCGGAGATTCCCCATGGCACCGACCTGGAACATGCGGTGCGGCTGCAGGTCCGGGACAATGGTCCTGGCATCCCGGAAGAAGTCCGCGAGCGGCTGTTCCAGCCTTTTGTCTCCGGCCGGTCTGGCGGCAGCGGCCTCGGTCTAGCCATCGTTCAGCGCGCCGTGGAGGCCCATCGCGGTCTCGTGCTGGTTGACTCGACGCCTGGGTCCGGTACCACGTTCACAATTTTCTTGCCTGCCAAGATGGTCACGGAGGATGCTGCATGAGCTATAAGCCGTCGGTGCTAGTGATTGACGATGAGTCGGGGATTCTGGATACCCTGAGAATCCTGCTCCGGAACGAGGGATTCGAGGTGGCCACCGCGCAGGGCGGCAAGGCCGGTCTGGAGCAGATTCGGTCCGGGGCCCACGACATCATTCTCTCCGACGTGCGTATGCCGCAGGTGTCCGGCCTGGATATCCTCACCGCCGCTCGGGAGCAGGATCCGATGACACCGGTGATCCTGATGACGGCCCAGGCCTCCCTGCAGAGCGCTATCGGGGCGGTCAACTCCGGCGCCTTCTACTATATCCAGAAGCCCTTCTCCAATGACGAGCTGGTCGCCATCCTGCGCCGGGCCTGTGAGTACCGCGCGGTCAAGGTGGAGAACACCCAGCTCAAGCAGGAGATCCGCCGGCGGGATAAGACTACCATCGCTCGCCCGATTGGTAAGTCCCGGCGTTTCCTGGACGTGCTCAAGCTCGCCGAGCACGTGGCGCCAACCGACTCTACCGTGCTGATCCAGGGCGAAAGCGGGACCGGGAAGGAGGTCATCGCCCGGTACATCCATAACCTGTCCAGCCGGAGCGACGGCCCCTTTCTTTCCATCAACTGTGGTGCACTGCCGGAAAACCTGCTGGAGAGCGAGCTCTTCGGTCACGTGAAGGGATCCTTTACCGGAGCGGTGCGGGACAAGCAGGGTCTGTTTGCAGCGGCTCGCGGAGGCAGCTTCTTTCTGGACGAGGTGGGCGAGATGCCGGCCTCCCTTCAGGTCAAGCTGCTCCGGGTCCTGCAGGAGCGGGAAGCCATTCCGGTAGGTGCCACCGAGGCCATCCCGGTTGACGTCCGCATCATCGCGGCGACCAATCGTGATTTGGAGGAGGAGATCCGGCGGGGCAACTTCCGCTCCGACCTGTTTTATCGGCTCAACGTCATAGCGGTCAATCTGCCGGCCTTGCGGGAGCGGCGGGACGATCTCCTGCTCCTGATCGAGGCCCTGCTGCAGAACCTCGCGTCGGAGACCGCCACCGATCCCAAGGCGCTTGCCGCCGAAGCGCTCGATGCCGTCATGGTCTATGAATGGCCGGGGAACGTGCGTGAGCTGGAGAATGCTCTGGAGCACGCGGTCGTACTGACCCGCGGCAGCCTGATCGAGGCCGCCTCGCTACCGGAACGCATCACCAAGCGCCGGAAGGAGCCCCTCGTCGCCGAGCGTTCCTACCGCAACCCTACGCTCGAGGTGATCGAGCGCGCCTACATCATGTGGGTCCTCCAGGCGGAGGGCGGGAACAAGACCCGCGCGGCCGAAGTGCTCGGCATCGACCCTTCGACTTTGTACCGCAAGCTCAGCCGCTACGAGGAGCAGGTCGAAGTTAAGGTGTAAGCTGCCTCTGCCGGTGCTCAGCGCAGCGCGACGGATGCCTGTCGCTCGGCCGCCTGCACGTACGCCGCAAGCAGCTGGGAGCGAAGATCGGACGCCGGACGCCGGCTCAACCCTGCCAAGCCATCCAGTGCCTGCCGGGCTCCCTTGATGTCTCTCAGGTGGAGCCGCGCCACAACCAGGCCGTCCCGGAGCTCGTCGGCCGCGATCCACCGGTTGGCGCGGGCCAGCGGGATCAGTCGGTCCGCCAGAGCGGCTGCTTCCGCAAAGCTCCAGGTTGCCAACGCTCGCCGGAAGGCCACGACGTCCCGCACTGGAGTGGGAGCGTTGTGCCGATCCATGAACCGGCTCAGCTCTCCGTACAGCTCCTTATCCGCGGTCCCGGCCGTCCCGCCGTTGCGCAGGCGATCAACATTCTGTGCCTGCTGCAGCCAGAGCTCCCAGTTCGTGGGCGCGTGATCTGCTCGTGCCACGACCTGCCACTGCCGCCACTGGGAAAGGGCTTGCGTGCTCGGCCGCGCCATTCCAGTGTCGCCAGGCTGAGCACCGTTCCGTGAGCGGAGCAAGGCTCCCGTGGCCCGGGCCAGCACCCGCGGGTTCTCCGGGAGCGATGCGATCGCCTGCTCGGCTGGGCCAATGCGAGTCCCTCTCATTGTTGCGAGCAGGTTGAACCAGTCTGCCGAGAGGGCCGGGAAACCGCCGGCGTGGTCTCGACGATAGCGGCGGCGCTCCGCTAGGAGATCGAGTACCGGATAAAAATCAGAGTTGGGTTGCCCGAACGTATCCAGCAGCGGCGTCAACTCCGTCCGCCCCGCCAGCCGAAGGGCATCAAGCACCGGCGCCGTCAGCGGGAGGAAACGGCACAGGTCCTTCTGGAGCTCCGGAGAGCCAAAGACAGACCAGTCTGGGGCGGGCAGATTCGCCTGGTTGCTGGCCACGATCAGCAGGTCGCCACCCGGAACCAGGTAGATCTCGTAGGACCTGAAATTCTGGTGCAGGGCCGCCAGCACACTCAGAACCAATCCATCATCCAGCTCATATACGTGCAGCCACTGGCCGAACACGCCGTGCTCGGTGAGATAGCCGCGGATTCGAGCGTAGAACTCGGTGGTGAAGAGGCCGGAGACCCCGCTTACCCAGGGATTCGAGGGCTCGGAGACTATCAGGTCGTAGCGGCGCTGCTCGGAGGCAAAATAGGACTTGGCGTCGTCGATGACGATCTTGGAACGCGGGTCGTCAAACACCCGGCGATTGGCCGGATAAAAGAGTCGAGACCCGGCGATCATCTGGGGCTCGATCTCCAGCGTGACCAGCTCGGTCAGGTTCGGAGCGGCGAGCAGCAGGTGGGAGGACATGCCGGAGCCCTGGCCGATCATCGCGGCGGTGCGGGCCTGGGGCATGTGCGCCAGCGCCACCAGCGGGGAGAGCGTCTGGGTGGCTGGATCGCCGGTCATGTAAACCGGCGGCGTAGTCGAGTCACAGGCGCGGTACCAGTCGGCTGAAAGCGACGCATCAGGCTTTCCGTTAGTTGCCAGCGACATCCAGCCGGTGTCCGGGAATTTCGCCACCGTTACCGTGGCCGTGCGGCCGTCCCGGTAGAACGGGATTTCTCGCTGTCCGGGCTTCATCAGAAGACCGGTGCGGTACACCCCGCTCGCCAGCACGTTGTTGTCGAGCTTGGTCCGGAAGGTGACAACCCCAACCACCACGCCTGCGGCGAGGGTACTGACTAAAGCCAGCCGCCGCTTGGGAGCTCTGATCGTCCGGGAGCGGGAGAGCAGCAGGAGGCCGATCACCATGTCCAGCCCGGCTCCAATGATGAGCATCAACTTGAGCCCCGCCAGCGGCAGCAGCACCAGGCCGCCGAGCGCCACACCCAGAATCGATCCCAGCGTGTTCCAGGCATACACCGATCCGAGCGCCCGCTCTCCTGACCCACTGGTCAGGAGCACCCGCGTAATCAGCGGAAGCGTCATGCCAGCACAGAACGTGGCGGGGAACATGATGGCCAGGCAGAGCGCATATCGTGCTAGCGTAAATCCGGTGTAGCCGGAATCCGTCCGCGCAAAGGTGGTGAGCAGCGAGGCAATCCAGCCAAACGACGAGACATAGAGTGGAAGTGTCGCCAGGGCGAGGAGGCCCATCATCCACTGGACCACGCCCAGAGTCCGCAGAGGATCGGGCAGCCGATCGGCCCGGGCCCCGATCCACCAGGCCCCGAGCGCCAGACCGAGGATGAACGCCGACAGCATGAGCTCGAACGAATGGGTCGCGCTCCCGAGCACCAGGGAGAGCATCCGGATCCAGTCAATCTCATAGATGAAGGAAGACACGGCGGTCCCGAAGCTGGTGAACAGCAGAAGGCGCTCCAACCTCAGGTCTCTCTTCCCCTGCGGGTGCGGCGCAGCGTTCGATCCAGCACCGCTGGCGCCTGCGGCCCCGGCTCGGCTCCTCGCCGTGACCCTGAGACATACAGTGCCGGCTGCAACCAGCAGGTTCAGCATGGCGGCCACGAGGATGGTGCCCGGAAGGCCGGCCAGCTCGACCAGATAAAACCCTGCCACGAGCACACCCACCGCGGCACCCAGACTGTTCGAGAAGTAGAGGATCGAAAGCTTGCGGCCGGGACGCACCGGCTGGAGCCGCAGGACGCCTGCGCTCATGAGCGGGAACGTCGTGCCCAGTAGGATGGACTGCGGCAGGATGAGGGCGCCGGCAATCGACCACTTAGCGGCCGTCAGAGTCCAGGAGCCAGCCAATAAGGGGTAGACCGAGTGATAGGCGAACGCTGTGACGCCTTGGAAGACCTCGTGGAAGATCAGGCCAATGCAGCCGACAATTAACTCAACCGCGATATAACCGGCGAGCGGATCCTTCAACCGCGCCGACCACCGGCTGACCGCCATCGCGCCCGCGGACATGCCGCCGAGGAAGATGACCAACACGATGATCTGGGCGTACGCGTCATGACCAACAAAGAGGCCCAGATAGCGGGTCCAGATTGATTCGTAGATCAGACCGGCCGCGCCGGAGAGCACGAACAGGAAGTAGAGGGCTCTGATCATGTCGTAGGGTCCGCCTGATTGGGGATGGCCATCCAAAGGTTGGAGGCGGCGAGGGGCAAGAACCGTGCAACCTTTGGCACTCATGCTATGTGCCAGCCAGCCCGCAGGTTGACTCGCAACGCTCCGATCAGCCCGGCCGACGCTCCCCGGCTAATGGCGAGGCTGACGGCATTCGTCCAGAGGGAGAAGGTCGAGAGGATCGGGTAAGCACCGGCACAAAAGGATGTCGGCTCCGGATGCCCATGTCCTCACCATTCATAGACCTTGGCGGACCGGGCTCTTGCAGAATCCGCTTGCCCGGCGCCGTGCGGCGCTTGCATTCGAGAGTGCAACGCATGGTTAACTCGCGATGGCAATGAGGTTTGAAATGGCGGTCCGGGGGGTGGCATATGTGTTGCCTTACCGGGTGCCGTCAAGCGCGTCATGCAGTTTGTTCGATGGTCGGGCCACTCAACCGGAGGAAGTAATGAGCAACCGCAAGGGCTTTACCCTGATCGAGCTGTTGATCGTGGTCGTGATCATCGGCATTCTGGCCGCGATCGCGATTCCGAAGTTCGCCAACACGAAGGAGAAGGCGGTCGTGGCTTCGATGAAGTCCGACCTCCGCAACCTGGTGACAGCCCAGGAAGCCTTCTTCTCGGACAACCAAGACTACGCAGCTGGTACGTACATCGGAGACGGTACCGTGTATACCCAGAAGAACGGTACTGGTGGCGCGGGCCTGCTCGCGTTCACCCCGAGCTCTAACACCACTGTCGTAGTGACCTGGAAGAGCGCGGCCAGCTGGTTCGCAACTTCGACCAACCCGGCCGTGCCGAAGACCAGCGTGCCCGCCAACTGCGGTGTCTGGGTCGGCGATCCGACGATTTCGCCGAACGCCGCTGTGAAGGCTGAAGGCGCCCCGGCCTGCTGGTAAGCAGCATCTGGTAGTCAGCAAAGAGGGCGGTGCCCGAATGGTCGCCGCCCTTTTTGCCTACCAGCACTACCGTGGGAGGATGCCGTGAGCACCCGCTGGAAGACAGCTCGGAGCGCATCTATGAGAGCCACTAAAGGATTTACGCTGATCGAGCTGCTGGTCGTGTGCGTGATCATAGGCATACTGGCCGCCATCGCGATCCCCAAGTTCGCCAATACCAAGGAAAAGGCGGTCGTAGCCTCGATGAAGTCCGATCTGCGCAACCTGGCAGGGGTCCAGGAGGCGTTCTGGAATCAGAACCAGGTGTACTATGGCGGCCTTATCCCTGCCGCGGGGTTCCCCTTCAACCCGTCGCCCGGCGTCACCGTAACGATTATCAACGCGACCGGCGCGGGCTGGTCGGCCAAGGCCACCGCCGTGCCGCTCACGACGATGCAGTGCTTCATCTTCTACGGCACCACGCCGCCGGTGCCTCCCGCCACGGCCGATGCGGCGGTTGCGTGTAACTGAGTGCGGCCGGTAGGAAAGCGAGTCTCGCTCCGTACGGCGCTGCTGGTCGAGCTGGGGTTTATCACCTCCTCTGCGGTGGCGATGGTAGGACTGACGACGATTCTAATTGCGGGCAGCGACCTGAGACTCACTCTGGCGTCGCTGCTGCTGTTATGGCTGGGAAGCACTCTGCTTTTTGTGCTGTTGGGAGGGTACGCCGTCCGTCGCCTGGTGATCGGTCCGCTCCAGCGATTGACGGCTGAGGCCGACGCACTCGCCGTGGGCGAGTTTCCGGCTCACACCCCCCAGGAAACCGCCGAACTTGAGGCACTCGCCAGTCGCTACCGCGTCATGGCGGAGAACTTGCTGGATATCCAAAGCCAAGTAGTGCGAGTGGAGAAGCTCGCCGGTCTCGGCCGGCTGGCGGCGGGGGTGGCGCATGAGGTGCGGAACCCACTCGGTGCACTCGGTAGCTACGTCGAGGTGCTCCACCGGCGCGGCGCCGATCCGAAGGTGACCGGTGACATGCACCAGGCCATCGAGCGGATCGAGCGGATCGTGCAAGGTCTCGTGGATTATGCCCGGCCCGGCCTCAACGGCCGGTCAGTGCAGAAACCGGCATCGATCGACCTGAACGCCGCTGTGCGTACCGTGCTGGACTTTCTGGGGTCGCAGGGGATGCTCCGCGAGCATGCACTCGAGCTTTCGCTGGAGCCGAACCTCCCCCGGGTGACCGGCGATCAGCACCTGCTGGAGCAAGTCGTGATCAACCTGGTCGTTAACGCATGCCAGGCGAGCCCCCGTGGCCGGCTCGCCATCGGAACCAGAGCCAAGGTGCTCGGTAGCAGTCGTCGGACCGCGGTGCGGCACAACGATAGCGGCTCTCGCTCGCCGGACCCGACCCGAAGCTGGTCACCCGAGCCCCGGCCTCTGGAGCTGCCGCCCGGTACCCGTGGGGCAATGCTGTTCGTGGCCGATGAGGGGCCGGGCGTGTCGGAGGCCGACCGGGAGCGGGTGTTCGACCCGTTCTTCACCACGAAGGAGCCCGGTCAGGGCACCGGACTGGGGTTGGCTATCGTCGCTCGGACGGTCCACGAGTGTGGTGGTAGTGTATGGGTCGATCGTGCACGAGAAGGTGGGGCGGTGTTCAAAGTCTTTCTTCCAACCGCGGGTGAGACCGATGCGGCTGCTCATCGTTGACGACGACGCGGGTCTACGGCAATCGCTCGCGCTGCTGCTCGGCGAGTCGAGCTACGGGGTAGAAGCCGAAGGCGACCCCGAGCGGGCGCTTGCACGCGCATTGAGTGAGGAGTTCGACCTCATCCTGTGCGACGTCAAGATGCCGGGGATGGACGGCCTCAGCTTCCTGCGCCGCTATCGTGCCGAGAGCGGCAATGCCCTCGTCATCATGATGAGTGCCTACGGAGACGAAGATGCCGCGCTCGCCGCCATGCGCGAGGGCGCGTACGACTACCTGCAGAAACCTTTCAAGCCTGACGAAGTCATCCTGTCGGTGCGTAAGGCCGAGGAGCGAGAGCGTCTGCGCCGGGAAGTCGAGGCCCTGCGGTCCAGCCTGGGGATCGGAGCCGTGGGCGACCTGGTGGTCTCCCAGAGCCGGGCCATGCGCGACGTGGTCGAGCTGGCCGCCCGGGTGGCGCGCCACAACACCACGGTCCTCATCACCGGCGAGAGCGGAACCGGCAAGGAAGTGATCGCCCGCGCCATCCACAAGATGAGCCCTCGTAGCGAGCGCGGCTTCACCGCCATCAACTGCGCCGCTATCCCGGAACAGCTGCTCGAGTCCGAGCTGTTCGGCCATACCAAGGGAGCCTTCACCGGAGCCACCTCCGATCATCCCGGTCTCTTCGAGCTGGCCAACGGCGGGACCCTGCTGCTGGACGAGATCGCGGACTTGCCTCAGGCGCTGCAGGCCAAGCTCCTCCGGGTCCTGGAAGAGGGTGAGATCCGTCGGCTCGGCGCGCGAGAGTCGAAGAAGATCGACGTGCGAGTGCTGGCGGCCACCGGCCGAGAGATGGAACAGGCCGTCGAGCGGGGTGAGTTCCGCTCCGACCTCTACTACCGGCTCAACGTCGTGCGGCTGCATATCCCGCCGCTGCGCGAGCGGCCCGAGGACATCCCTGAGCTGCTCACCCACTTTGCTCGCCAGGTCGCCCAGCGGCTGGGTCACCCGGTGAGTGTCACCCCTGCCGCCCTGGTGGCGCTGACCAACCACACCTGGCCGGGGAACGTGCGCGAGCTGAGAAACGCTGTCGAGCGCGCCGCCGTGCTCTCCGCCGGCGGACTGCTCGATTGCAAGGACTTCGCGCTGGCTAATGGCGCACCCAGCGCTCAGAACGGCGTGCCCAGCGGTGTCCTGGACCTCAAGACCCAGGTCGAGGCGGTCGAGCGTGCCGCCATTCAGCGGGCCCTCGAAGCGGCCAACGGAAACCGCCGTCAGGCGGCCAACCTGCTGGGTATCAGCCTGCGGACGCTCTTCTACAAGCTCAGACGGTTGCCCGCGGCATAGACGTCCTTTCACTCCTCTTCGCGTGGAACTGATACCACGGCCGCGGACTCCCGAGCACACCTTGTAAGATCCTCGCAGCCTGAGGTCTCTGGTGCAGCGACCGAGCTCCGGATTTACCCTCGTCGAAGTCCTTGTGGCGCTGGTGGTGCTTGCTCTCGGCGTCCTGGCCCTCACTGGTTCTTCGGCTGTAATCAACCGCATGATCGGCCGGGGCAAGATCGAAACCCACGCGGCCATGGCAGCAGCTCGCCGAATGGAAGTTCTCCGCCGGGTTGCGGGTTCCACCACACCACGCTGTAGCGCTTCGGAGTTCACCAGTGGCGGTCCCACCCTCGAGGACGGACTGCTGGCGTCGTGGACTGTCCCTCCCTCCGGTTCCCTCCGCCGGGTTCGAGTGAGCGTCAGCTACCTGACGCTGCGCGGCTCCCGCTCGGCCGTGCTCGAGACCAACATCGCATG
>DASRIN010000430.1:0-7540 GCA_035649975.1 Gemmatimonadales bacterium | reverse complement strand
GGGCGGGGCACGGTGGCGACCGGGCGGATCGAGCGGGGGGTGATCAAGGTGGGGGAGGAAGTGGCGCTGGTGGGCTTCGGGGCGACCAAGAAGACGGTGGTGACGGGGGTGGAGATGTTCCGCAAGCTGTTGGACCAGGGGGAGGCGGGGGACAACGTGGGGCTGTTGCTGCGGGGCATCGAGAAGAACGAGATCGAGCGGGGGATGGTGCTGGCGAAGGGGGGGAGCATCACGCCGCACACCCAGTTTGAGGCCGAGGTGTACGTGCTGACCAAGGAGGAGGGGGGCCGGCACACGCCGTTCTTCAAGGGCTACCGGCCCCAGTTCTACTTCCGGACGACGGATGTGACGGGGAGTGTGGAGCTGCCCGGGGGGGTGGAGATGGTGATGCCGGGGGACAACGTGCAGATGACCATCGAGCTGATCACGCCGATCGCCATGGACGAGGGGCTGCGCTTTGCCATCCGCGAAGGGGGCCGGACGGTGGGCGCCGGGGTGGTAACGAAGATCTTGAAGTAGGCTCTAGACCAACAGGCAAACTATGGCACAGAGAATCAGGATCCGACTCAAAGCCTTCGACCACGTGGTCCTGGATCAGGCCGCGGCGGACATCGTGCGGACCGCGGAGAAGACCGGGGCCCAGGTGTCCGGGCCGATCCCGCTTCCGGTCAAGACCGAGCGCTGGACGGTGCTGCGGAGTCCTCACGTTGATAAGAAGAGCCGGGAGCAGTTCGAGCTGCGCACCCACAAGCGGCTGATGGACATCAACGACTCCCGCCCCCAGACGATGGACGCGCTGACCAAGCTCGACCTGCCGGCCGGCGTAGACGTCGAGATCAAGGTCGAGTAGCCATGAGCATCGGATTGATCGGCCGCAAGCTCGGCATGACTCGAGTGTTCGAGGAGGACGGCACCATGGTGCCGGTGACCGTCATCGAAGCGGGCCCGTGCCGGGTGGTCCAGGTGCGTGACGGTGGAATTCAGCTCGGGTTCGGGGCTCGCCGGGCGCAGCGCACCACCAAAGCCGAGCTGGGCCACGCCAAGAAAGCCGGGCTCGAGGCGGCCCCCCAGGTGCTCCGGAGCTTCACCGTAAATGGCGATGCTCCCGCACCTGGAGCCGAGGTGAAGGTAGACATCTTCGCCCCCGGCGAGCTGGTGAAGGTGACCGGTACCACGAAGGGCCGCGGTTTTCAGGGTGTAGTCCACCGCCATGGCTTCGGCGGGGGTCCGGCCACGCACGGAAATACCCGCCACCGGAAGCCGGGCTCGATCAGCCCCGGCACCGACCCGTCGAGGGTCATCAAGGGCAAGCGCATGCCGGGGCACATGGGTGCCGAACAGCACACTGAGGTCGGGCTGCGAGTGGTCCGAGTGGACGCCGAGCGCAATCTCCTCTTCGTGCGTGGCGCCATTCCGGGAGCCCGGAACGGGATCGTAACGGTTGCGAAGCAGGGAGGGGCAAGCCGCCATGATTGAAGCTCCTCACTACGCCTCTGACGGCGCCAAGCGGGGCACCAACTTCACGCTGCCGGCGGAGTACTTCGACGGGACCGTGAACGAGCCGGTGCTGCACCAGGCCGTGAAGGTGTACCTGAACAACCAGCGGCAGGGCACCCACATGACCAAGAGCCGGAGCTTTGTCTCCGGCGGCAACCAGAAGCCGTGGAAGCAGAAGGGCACCGGCCGGGCTCGGCAGGGCTCGATTCGGGCTCCGCACTGGCGCGGCGGTGGTGTCGTGTTCGGACCGACGCCACGCGAGTACCGCACCGACATTCCCCGCAAGGTCCGCCAGCTGGCCCGGAAGAGCGCGCTCAACGCCCGGGCGCGCGAAGGCGCGCTGCATGTGGTGGAGCGTCTCGCCTTCCGCACTCCGAAGACCGCGCAACTGGCCGGGCTGCTGGGCAGCCTGGGCCTGGAGGGACGCAAGGCGCTGGTGCTGACGGCCGGGCACAACCCGAACGCCTATCTCAGTGGACGGAACCTCCCGACGGTGGAAGTGATGGCGTACCCGGAGGCGTCGGCCTACCACATCCTCTGGTCCGACGCGGTGGTCGTGGAGGAGGGCGCGCTGACCGGCGTGATGCCGGAGCCGTTGCCGGAGGAGACCGAGGCCGAGAAGGCGGAGAGACTGGCGGGGAAGCGGGGACGCGGCGAAGCCGTTGAGGCGGCAGCTCCCAAGAAGAAGGCCCCCAAGGCCAGGAAACCGGCGGCTAAAGCGAAGGCCGCAAAGAAGACAACCGCGAAGAAGGCGGCGAACAAGCCGGCCAAGAAGAAAGCTGCGCCGAAGAAGAAGGGGACCAAGTAATGCCAACCCTGCATCAGGTCGTGGTCCGGCCCGTGGTGACCGAGAAGAGCTCGGCCGCCTATCAAGCAAGGAAGGAATACGCCTTCGAGGTGCACCCTGAGGCCAACAAGTATCAGATCCGCGACGCGCTGCAGAAGTTATTCGGCGTCACGGTGACCGACGTGCGCACCATGCAGATGCGCCGGCACGAGGTCACCCGCGGTCGCACCCGGGGCACCACGGCGCGTTGGAAAAAGGCAATCGTCACGCTCAAGGAAGGCGACTCGATCGCCGTGTTCGAGGGCTGAGATGAGCATCAAGCAATTCCGTCCGATGACGCCGGCCACCCGGTTTCGCTCGGTCTCCGGGTTCGACGAGGTCACCCGCTCAACCCCGGAGAAGTCGCTGCTGGAGCCCAAGCGGGGGACCGGCGGCCGCAACAACCAGGGCCACCTGACCTCGCGGCACCGGGGCGGTGGGCACAAGCGGCAGTATCGCAAGATCGATTTCAAGCGCAACAAGTTTGGAATCCCGGGCAAAGTCGCGGAGATCGAGTACGACCCGAACCGGACCGCCCGCATTGCGCTGATCGTTTATGCCGATGGGGAGAAACGGTACATCCTGCACCCCAAGGGCTTGGCTCAGGGCGACACTGTCGTCTCCGGCCCGGGCTCCGACACCCGTACCGGCAACGCGGTTCCGCTGGGAGAGATCCCGCTCGGCACCAACGTGCACAACATCGAGCTCAAGATCGGGAAGGGCGGGCAGCTGGCTCGTACGGCGGGTTCCAGCGCCCAGGTTGTGGCCAAGGAGGGTGACTACGTCACCCTGCGACTGCGCTCCTCCGAGATGCGCCTGATCCACGGCCGCTGCCTGGCAACGGTGGGCGAAGTCGGAAACGCCGAGCACGAGCTCCTCTCGGTCGGTAAGGCGGGCAAGAGCCGGTGGCTGGGCAAGCGCCCCAAGGTGCGCGGCGTGGCCATGAATCCGGTGGATCACCCGCTCGGCGGGGGCGAAGGCAAGAGCTCCGGCGGCCGTCCCCCGACCTCTCCGTGGGGCAAGGTCGAGGGCAAGAAGACCCGGCATCGGAAGAAGTCCTCGACCAAGATGATCGTGCGGGGACGCAAGCGGGGTAGGGCGACGACGTAGTCGCTAGCTGCTGGTCACTAGTCACTAGTTCGCGGAATCAAGTTTAAGCGACTAGCGACTAGCGATAATGACTTGGAGAAAACATGGCGCGCAGTGTAAAGAAGGGCCCCTTCGTTCAGGAATCGTTGATGACCAAGGTGCAGGTCCTCAACAGCAAGAACGAGAAGCGGGTGGTCAAGACCTGGAGCCGGGCGAGCACCATTCTGCCGGAGTTCGTGGGCCACACGTTTGCGGTGCACAACGGGAACAAGTTCGTCCCGGTCTATGTCACCGAAAACATGGTGGGCCACAAGCTGGGCGAGTTTGCGCCCACCCGGCTCTTCCGCGGCCACAGCGGCAAGCTCGTGGCTGACAAGAAGGCCAAGCCGGAGTAGCCATGAGTGGCCATGCGATTCAGCGACTGGTGCGCCAGTCGCCCAGAAAGATGCGGCTCGTCATCGATCTCATCCGTGGCAAGGATGTGAACGAGGCGTACGCCATTCTGAAGTACAACAAGAAGCTCGCGGCCAAACAGATCGCCAAGACGCTGAAGTCGGCAGTGGCCAACGCGGAGCAGAAAGCGCTCAAGGAGAACGAGAGCTTCGACCCCGATGCCCTGTTCGTGAAGAAGGCCATCGTGAACGGGGGACAGCCGCTGAAGCGTTTTACCGCCGCGGCCCAGGGGCGAGCCACACCGATCCGGAAGCGGACGAGCCACGTGGAGATCCACGTGGATACCAAGGAGAGCGAGTAATGGGGCAGAAAACCCATCCAGTCGGACTCAGGCTGGGCATCGTGCGGCAGTCATCCTCTCGGTGGTTCGCCACCAAGGACATGCCGGCCCTGCTCAAAGAGGACGAACTGATCCGGAAGTACCTCAAGACCCGGCTGGGGCACGCAGCCATCTCCGAGGTCCACATCGAGCGGCGTCCGGGCAAGGTCACCATTACAGTGCACACCGGCCGGCCCGGTGTGGTCATCGGCAAGCGGGGCGCCGAAGTGGACAAGCTCCGGGACGAGCTGGCCCAGCTCACCGGGAAGGAAGCCGCCATCAACGTCGAAGAGATCAAACGGCCGGAGCTCTCCGCCCAGCTGGTCGCCGACAACATCGCCCACCAGCTCACCCAGCGGATCTCATTCCGCCGGGCCATGAAGCGGGCGGTGCAGAGCGCCATGCGCATGGGCGCCCAGGGCATCAAGGTGCGGGCAGCGGGCCGTCTGGGCGGCGCCGAGATCGCGCGGACCGAGGGATATCACGAGGGCCGGGTACCGCTCCATACCCTGAGGGCGGAGATCGACTACGCCACGAGCACCGCCAAGACCACCTACGGGACGATCGGTATCAAGGTGTGGATCTTCAAGGGCGAGGTCATCGAGGACATGTCCGGCCGGACGTACAGCACGGGGAACTAAGCAATGCTCGCGCCAAAGCGGATCAAGTTCCGCAAGCAGTTCAAGGGACGGACCAAAGGGATCGCTGCCCGGGGCAACACGGTGGCCTTCGGTGAGTTCGGCCTGATGAGCCTGGAGCCGGGCTGGATCACCAATCGCCAGATCGAAGCGTCGCGCGTGGCCATGACCCGCGAGATGAAGCGCGGCGGCAAGGTGTGGATCCGGATCTTCCCCGACAAGCCCATCACCAAGAAGCCGGCGGAGACCCGGATGGGGAAGGGCAAAGGAAATCCCGAAGGCTGGGTCGCAGTGGTCAAGCCGGGCCGGGTGCTGTTCGAGATCGAGGGCATCAGCCAGGATCTGGCCAAGAAGGCGTTGGCTCTTGCCTCGGCCAAGCTGCCGGTGAAAACCCGCTTCGTGAAGCGCGAGGAGGTCTGACAGTGAAGCCGAATGAATTGCGGGACATGTCGGTGGAGGATCTCCAGACTCGCCTTGGCGAGCTTACCGAAGAGCGGTTCCGGCTCCGGTTTCGCTCGGCCACCGAGTCGATCGAGAATCCGATGCGGTTCCGGGCGATCCGGCGGGATATTGCGCGGATCAAGACAATCTTGAAAGAGAAAGTCGCCAGTCACCAGTCCCCAGTCGCTGGCAGTCAGTGAGCAATACGCGATGGCGCTGCAGCAAGACTGACGACTGAGGTCTGGCGACTGACGACTGAAGGAAACCGACATGACCGAAGAGACGAAGACCCCGACCCGCACCCGGCGCAAGATCCGGCAGGGCATCGTGACCAGCGACAAGATGGAGAAGACGGTCACCGTGTCGCTGGTGCGCCGCTATGCCCACCCGGTCTACGGCAAGCAGGTCACCCGCACCAAGAAGGTGAAGGCGCGGAACGACCACGGGGCCAAGGCGGGCGACACGGTGCGAATCATGGAGACGCGGCCGCTGGCCAAGACGGTGTGCTGGCGGGTGACCGAAATAGTTGAGAGAGCCAAATAGAGTCAGAGGTCTAGAGTCCAGGGTCTTTGTCGACCCTTGACCCTCGACCCTAGACCCTCGACGAGGCAAACATGGTTCAACAAGAATCGATTCTCCGCATCGCCGACAACTCGGGTGCCCGCCGCGCGCTGGTGATCCGGGTGCTGGGCGGCAGCAAACGGCGCTATGCGGGCCTGGGCGACACTGTGGTGGTCGCGATCAAGGACGCGATCCCGACCGGCCAGGTCAAGAAGGGCGACGTGGCCAAGGCGGTCATCGTCCGGACCGCCAAGGAGACGCGGCGAAAGGACGGCTCCTACATCCGCTTCGACGAGAACGCGGCGGTGCTGATCAACGACGCGGGGGAGCCCCGGGCCACTCGCATCTTCGGTCCCGTTGCTCGAGAGCTCCGCGAGAAGCGGTACATGAAGATCGTATCACTGGCTCCGGAGGTGCTGTAGCATGAAGCCGCTCGTGTTCAAGAAGGCCAAGCGGGTCCGCCATCAGGCGCCGGCTCGCATGCGACTGCACATCACGAAGGGCGACACCGTCCAGGTCATCTCCGGGGAGGACAAGGGCAAGCGCGGCCGGGTGCTGCGGGTCCACCCCAAGACGGGCCGGGTGACCATTGAAGGTGTGAACGTGGTGAAGCGCCACCGCCGGGCGACTCAGACGGCCGAGGGTGGCATCGTCGAGTTCCCGGCGCCGATTCACCACTCCAAGGCAATGTTGATCGATCCCAAGAGCGGCGAGCCGACCCGGGTGCGGCGGCGGCGGGATGCGGATGGCACAGTCGAGCGGATCGCGCTCAAGTCGGAGCAGCCGATCCCGAGGAACCGGTAATGGCGGACGAGACGACCGAAGTCACAACGGGCGCAGAAGGGGAAGAAGGCGGGAAGCCGAAGGCTGCCAAGGGCCAGCCCCGGGGTGAGGCCAAGGGCAAAGGAGCCGGAGGAAAGGGTGGAGCCCAGCCGGCAGGGAAGGGGAAGGACAAGGGCGGTCTCGCGGTGGAGCACGCGCCCAAGGCCGCCGAGGGCAAGCCCCGGCTGCTCGACTACTACGAGAAGACGATCCGCTCGCGGTTGGCCAAGGAGTTCGGGCTCAGCAATCCGAACCAGGTACCGCGGCTGGTCAAGATCGTACTCAACGTGGGCATGGGCGACGCGGGGAAGAACCCCAAGCAGCTCGAGGCGGCAGTGGAGGAGTTGGGCCTGATCAGCGGCCAGAGAGCGGTGGTGACCCGGGCCAAGAAGGCGATCGCGAACTTCGGGCTCCGGGCAGGGATGCCGGTCGGCGCCACCGTGACACTGCGGGGAGCCCGGATGTACGAGTTCGTGGACCGCTTCATCAATCTCGCGGTGCCAAGAATCCGCGATTTCCGCGGACTGCCCAGCAGGAGCTTCGATGGCCGAGGCAACTACACCTTCGGGGTCAAGGAGCAGATGATTTTCCCGGAGATCGACTTCGATCGGGTGGAGAAGATCCACGGCATGGACATCACTCTGGTCACCTCCACCGATCGGGATGACCTGGCAATGGGGCTGCTGCGCGAGTTGGGATGGCCGTTCAGAGGAGAGACGCCGCAGCGTGTGGCGTGAGAGGGTCAAGAGTCCAGGGTCTAGGGTCAAGCCGACTCTAGACTCTAGACCCTAGACGATTTGACGAATTAGGAGAATCGATGGCTAAGACAGCATGGACTGAAAGAGCCAAACGCACGCCGAAGTTCAAGGTGCGCGGGGTGCGGCGCTGCCAGCG
>DASRIN010000429.1:0-4092 GCA_035649975.1 Gemmatimonadales bacterium | reverse complement strand
CCACTGCTTGGCCCGGAGTGCCGGCTTGTCCATCTGCGGCAACCTTTTGCAGCTGTGAGGCAGTCTGGATCACCTCCACCTCGACTGTGGCGTGGGCCGAACCCGCCGCGGCGGTGACCTGGGCGGTTCCGGCGCCCGCTGCCGTCACCAGTCCGTCAGGGGTCACGGTGGCCACGGCGGAGTTGTTGGTGCTCCAGCTCACCGGCTCATCGGGCAGTGGGGTACCTTGCCCGTCGACTACCGTAGGCGAAAGTTGCTCAGTCTGGCCCACGGCCGTGAAGGAGACCGAGGCCGGATCGACCGTGATGTCGGTGGGGACGCCGGGCTCGGTACCTCCTCCACCGCCTCCGCAGGCGTACAACCCAAGCAGCAGCATTATTAACCTGGTGGTTTGCCAGGCGAAGATCCGCCTGCACCGCGATGACATGGGGGAAACTCCGAGCAAAAGTAGGACGCCTGTTCGGCGTGTCACCCGAGCAGGCTCATGGAGAAGGTACATATTGACGGCCCGTCCCGGAAGAAACCAGGGCCCCCTTATACCACACGCGGGAGATCCAGATGACTGTGGCAGCGTCGCCACTCGCCCCTGTCCGCCCCGTGGCGGAGATTCGATCCTATTTCCCGGCCCTCCAGCGCCAGTGGCAGGGAGGCCTAATCGCCTACTTCGACGGACCCGGCGGAACCCAGGTTCCCCGCGCGGTTGTCGAGGCCATGAAGGACTACCTCTACAACCATAATGCCAACACCCACTGGCCCTACGCCACCAGCGCCGAGACTGATGCTCTGATAACAGGCGCCCGTGAAGCTCTGGCCGATTTCCTCGGGGGTCGTCCCTCCGAAATCGCGTTCGGGACCAACATGACGACGCTCACTTTCCACCTGACCCGGGCTTTGGGCCGAGAGTGGGGGCCGGGAGACAGCGTGGTGATTACCGAGCTCGACCACCATGCCAACGTCGCGCCCTGGCGCGCCCTGGAGCGGGAACGGGGTGTGAAGGTAATCGCCGCGGCAATGCGGCCGGAGGCGGGGCAGCTCGACTGGGATGACCTGACCAGGTTGATCTCGCAGGGGCCGCGCCTGGTCGCGTTAGGTGGCGCCTCGAACGCACTGGGGACCATCAATGACGTTGCTCGTGCGGTTTCCCTGAGCCGGGAGGCCGGTGCGTTGACGTTCGTGGACGCGGTGCACCTCGCCCCGCATGAGCTGATCGATGTGCGGACCATGGGCTGCGATTTCCTGGCTTGTTCGGCATACAAGTTCTATGGCCCTCACATCGGCGTTCTCTACGGCCGGGGAGATGTGCTGCAGCAACTGGATGTCCCCAAGCTCGCTCCAGCGCCGGACACCGTTCCGGAGCGGCTGGAGACGGGAACCCTCAATCATGAAGGCATCGTAGGAGCAGCTGCAGCGGTGGACTTCCTGGCTTCGCTCAGCGCCGGCGATACCCGGAGGGCCCGGCTTCGCCGGGCCTTCTCCGAGCTACGCATGCGCGGTCAAGAGCTGGTCCAGCGTCTCTGGAGCGGACTCGGGGAAGTGCCTGGGGTGAGACTCTACGGTCCTTCTCCAGGAAACCCGCGCACTCCGACGGTGGCGTTCACCGTGACGGGGCAGACCGCCGACCAGGTCGCGCGCGGGTTGGGTGAGTTAGGCGTCTTCGTTTCCAGCGGTGATTTCTACGCCACCACAGTGGTACAACGCCTGGGCGTTCCGGACGGCCTGGTTCGAGCCGGGTGCGCCTGCTATACCACGATCGAAGAGGTGGAGCGCCTCATCGAGGGCGTGCGCCGCCTTTCATCCTGAGCTTTTGGACTGAATCGGGATCCGAACCTTGGTCTTCTCCCACTCCAGGATTAGCGCTGCCGCCTTGCTGCCTTGCGGTTCCGCCCGGATGGTAAAGGTCTCGAGCGGCTTCTGCGTCGTTTCGGCCTTCACCTTGGCTCGCCCCACTTCCTGGGCCTTGACCTCCGGGGTGTACTGATTCTCGTGGCCCCACTGGGAGACGGACTTGTTGACGATCACTTCCCACTCCTGGCGCCCTGGCACGGTGTACAAGGAGTAGACTCCAGGCGCCACCGCGATGCCCGCCACAGTGAGTGGAACCGGCGCATAGAAGATCGTCGGCTCGTTGGCTCCGGTCCGCCACAGCTTGCCATACGGAACATTGCTTCCGCCGATCATGGTTCGGCCGCTGGAGGACGGCCGGCCGTAACACACTTTGATCGCCTGATTGGATAGGGTGAAGGTCACCGAATCGAGCGGGCTCTTTCTTCCCTCGAGCGGAACATTGCGGTGGGGACAGGTGGTGTCGGGGTGGAATGGCTCCGGGCTTGGCATCGGCCGGCCGGTCATGATACCGGCCAGTACTGCGAGTGAAACGAGGTACATGGCTGTCTCCTATGCGGTCACGTGGGCGGTTTGGCCAGTGCGTCCCTGGTCTCCAGTGCCAGCGCCAGTGCGCGGCTTGGATCTGGAGCCAGGCAGTTCAAGTGTCCCATCTTGCGCCCTGGCCGGGGCTCGGCCTTTCCATAGAGATGCAGGCGCACGCCGGGGCGACGCAACGCCTCCTCCCAGCGGGGCTCGCCGCCCTGCCAGAGATCGCCCAGGAGGTTGATCATCGCCACGGGAGAAAGCAACCAGGGCTGAGCCAGGGGCAGCCCGCACAGTGCGCGCAGTTGCTGCTCGAACTGGTCGGTTGAGCAGGCGTCAATGGTATAGTGGCCGCTGTTATGGGGACGGGGTGCCATTTCATTGACCAGGAGCTGCTCCCCAGCTGTGACGAAGAGCTCGACTCCCAGCACTCCTATATACGCCATCGCTTCGGCCACGGCCGTGGCCAGCTCCCGGGCGTCCCTGGTGAGCGCATCCGACACCCGTGCCGGGACGACCGAGGTCTCCAGGATGCCCTGCTGGTGGCGGTTTTCGGCCGGAGGAAAGGTGACGATCTCTCCGTCCTCCCCCCGCGCCAGAATGACCGACAGCTCGGACTTTAACTCGACCCGCCGCTCCAGGACACAGGGCACACCTTTGAACTTTTCGAACGCGCTGACTGCATCGGCCTCGGCGTTGACCAGGGCCTGTCCCTTGCCATCGTAGCCCAGTCGGCTGGTCTTGAGGAGCGCCGGAGGGCTGATGGCGGCAAGCGCTTGATCCAGCTCCTGGCTGTTCCGCACCGGATGGAACTCCGGGGTAGGAAATCCGTGCTGGCGAAAGAAGGTCTTCTCAGCGATTCGGTCCTGGGCCGTCGCCACTGCGGTCACTGGGGGACGAATGATGGCGGAACGCGAGAGGCGCTCCAGCGCCTCTGCCGGCACATTTTCGAACTCAGTCGTGATCGCGTCGCAGGACCGGGACATCTCCGCGAGGGCGGCCTCATCCTCGTAGGGGGCACGCAGCTGGCGGTCGGCCACCGCGCCGGCGGGGCTCTGCGGGTCGGGGTCGAGAACGACAACCCGGTATCCCATGGTGCGTGCCTGTAAGGTGAACATCCGGCCCAACTGTCCCCCACCCAGCACCCCGACCGTCGCCCCGGGAAGGATCACGAGAGATCCGGCAATTTCAGGTCGAGCGTCCGCCGCTCCTGGGTCCGTCGGAAGGTGTCGAGCCGCTCCGCAAGATCGGGATCATTGAGGGCCAGAATGGCGACGGCGTACAAGCCGGCGTTGCCGGCCCCAGCCATCCCGATGGCAAAGGTGGCCACCGGAATCCCGGCGGGCATCTGCACGATCGAAAGCAGCGAGTCGAGACCCTGAAGGTGCTTACTCGGAACCGGAACACCCAGGACCGGGAGCGTAGTCTTGGCGGCCAGCATGCCGGGGAGATGAGCCGCGCCACCCGCCCCGGCAATGATGCAGCGCAGGCCTCGGCCGGCCGCATCCTCGGCATAGCGATAGAGCAGATCGGGCGTCCGGTGCGCAGAGACCACTCTGGCTTCATGCTCGACCTGGAACTCGGCCAGCCTTCGGGCCGCGTGCTGCATGACCTCCCAGTCGGAGTCGCTACCCATCACGATGCCCACCAGGGGCTGCGTCATTGCGTCCTCCTGCCCGATGGCGCGTAACACACATCCGCGAGGCAGGGAATTAGAAGTGCCCC
>DASRIN010000428.1:0-2373 GCA_035649975.1 Gemmatimonadales bacterium | reverse complement strand
GCGGAGCGGATCTTCGGCTACAGCGCCGAAGAAATGGTGGGCAGCTCGATCTTCCGGCTGATACCGGAGGAGCTGCATGAGACGGAGCGCACGCTTTTGAAACAGATCCAACAGGGTAATGCGGTGGAATTCTCCGAGGCGGATCGCATCTGCAAGGATGGCCGTCGGATCACCATCGCGCTCAGCGTCTCGCCAATCCGGGATGCGCTCGGGCGGGTAGTCGGGGCCTCCTCCATCAAGCGGAACATTACCGAACGCAAATTGGCCGAGCGGGCCCTGGCGGAGAGCCAGGACCGGCTGCGTCTGGCGCTGCGAGCAGCTCGGATGGGCACCTGGTACTGGGACCTGGCCACCGAAGCGCTAAGTGTGGACCAGGGGCTGAGTCAGCTCTATGGTCTAGAGCCACGGGATTCGGTGATCCGGCTCGACGCGCTGCTCGAGCGAGTGCATCCGGAGGACCGGGAAAACGTGTGGAAGGCCATTGAGCGTGCCCGGGTAGACGGTGGGGAGTTCAGATCCGAGTTCAGGATTGTCCTTCCGGACGGTAAGGTGCGATGGCTTTCAGACCAGGGGCTGGTGGCCCGGGACGAATCCGGCGCCCAGCTTTACATGACCGCGGTCTCGCTGGATGTCACCGAACGCCGCCTGGTCGAGGAGCGGCTGCGCCAGGCCCAGCGGATGGATTCGGTCGGACAGCTTGCCGGCGGAATTGCACACGAAGCCAACAACATGATGTCCGTCGTCCTGGGTTGCGCCGATTACGTGCTGCAGCGAAGTGACCTGCCGCCGCCGGTCCGGCAGGACGTAGATCAGATCTGGCGCGCGGCCCAACGGACCGCGGGCATTACTCAACAGCTGCTGGCGTTCAGCCGGCGGCAGATGCTCCAGCCGCAGATCCTCGATCTGAACACTACCGTGCGCGAGCTGGAGCCTATTCTGGCGCGGGCATTGGGCGAGAGCCGGGGCCTGCGCATGCATCTCTCACCCAACCTCGGCCGGGTGCGAGCGGACCCGGGCCAGCTGGAGCAAGTGCTGATCAACCTGACGCTCAATGCCCGGGATGCCATGGACGAAGGTGGCAGACTGACCATCGAGACCATGAATGTTGTGCTGGATCGGGCCTACGTCGACGGCAAACCGGTAGAAACGCTGGAACCGGGGGACTACGCTGCCCTGATTATCACCGACACCGGGCAGGGAATGGACCGGGAGACCCTTTCCCGGATCTTCGAGCCGTTCTTCACGACCAAGGGGGTGGGCCAAGGAACCGGCCTCGGACTCTCCACGGTCTACGGCATCGTGAAGCAGAGCGGCGGGTTCATCTGGGCGTACAGTGAGCCGGGTCTGGGAGCCACCTTCAAGCTGTACTTCCCACGGGAGGAATCGGCTCCCGAGCTCGCCACGGCACAAGAGCCAGCACCCGGCGGTCGCGCCGAAGAGGTAGTCCTCGTCGCCGAAGATGAGCCGATGGTCCGCAGCATCATGGCACGTACCCTGAGAGACTGTGGTTATACTGTCATCGAGGCTGGCAATGGCCGCGAAGCGCTGGACTTGTTGGATTCCCGCGGCGGCCGGGTCGACTTGATGGTGGCGGATGTGGTGATGCCCGACATGGGGGGTCGAGACCTGGCGGCTCGTGCGGCAGAGCGGTGGCCGGAGATGCCGGTTCTGTTTACCTCGGGCTACACCGGAATGGACGTAGTCCGCCGGGGGCTGCTTGAAGAAGGAAGGGAGTTTCTGCAGAAGCCACTGGCTCCAGAGGCGCTGGCTCGCAAAGTCCGCGAAATGGTGGACGCGAGGACTTCGACCCCTGGGCGGTAAGACCCACCTCACGACCAATCGGCCCAGCCCCTTTCGGCCGGTCGTGATACTGGTGGCCGCGATCGGCTGGGCCTGCCAGGACACGGTTCGATCCGGACCAGCCGACGGCGATCTGGCCGACATCAGCATCAGCTATCTCTGCGGCAATAGCTTCTTCATCGCCAATCAGAGCCCGGTCACCAGAACGGTTGGATACGCGGTGCTCGGATCGTCGGAACGTGGGGAGTTATTGCTGCCGCCGGATACAACCGGCGCCCCAAGCACCACCAGACTCATCGCCCTTCATACCGGGTCACTCCAGCTCTCCTCCGGCGATCAGTTGAGTCAGCCAATGGAGAACGGCGCCAGGGCCTGTCCGCCACCAGCCTGGACCTCACAGCCCGAAGCTGTCGCGGGGCTATGGTCCCCACCGTTTCCCTGGCCAATCGTCGCGGTCCACCTGCACCTGCTTCCCAGTGGCCAAGTGCTTTCCTGGGGACGGGTGGGTGCACCCCAGGTTTTCGATCCGGTCACCGGCGGCTTCACCCAGGTTCCTACCTCCAGCATGGTTTT
>DASRIN010000427.1:0-8673 GCA_035649975.1 Gemmatimonadales bacterium | reverse complement strand
TTCCATGATGCGGATGTTGGCCTGGTGGGGTATCAGAAGATCTATCTCGTCGGCGGTCACACCGGCCCGCCGCATGGCCTCGTCACAGGCTTCGGCCATGGTGAGCACCGCGGCCTTGAACACCTCGCGCCCCGCCATCTTCATGTAGTGCGACCGCTCGCACACCACTTTTTCGCTGATCGGGTCCACGGCTCCGCCGCCAGGTCTCAGCAGCAGCGGCGCGAGGGTGCCATCGGACTTGAGGAAGGTGGAGAGAATCCCCCGTCCATTGTCCCCGGTGCTGCGGCGGACTACCGCCGCCCCGGCACCATCGCCAAAGAGGATGGCGGTAGAGCGGTCCTGGAAATCGGTAATTGTGGAGAGCTTCTCGGCGCCGACCACCAGCACCACTTCACTTTGGCCGGAAGCGATCAGGCCCTCTGCGATGCCGGTGGCGAACACGAAACCGGGGCAGGCTGCGGAGATATCGAAGGCGGCGGCTCGATCTGCGCCCAGCAGGGCCTGGAGGTCGCAGGCGGTGGAGGGGAGCAGCCGGTCGGGTGTCGCGGTTGCCAGCACGATCGAATCGACATCCTTCGGGGTATAGCCGGCCAAATCCAGGGCCTTCACACTGGCCTCGCAGCTCAGCATGGCAACCGACTGATCGGGCCGCGCGATGTGGCGTTCCCGGATGCCGGTTCGCTCCACGATCCACTCGTCGGAGGTGTCCAGCATTCGGGTCAAATCGGCGTTGGTCAGCACGCTGGGTGGGACGGCCGCGCCGACGCTGACCATTTCGGCAAATGGGCGACGGATCATGCCGGGGCACCTGCCTCTCGTTGCGCGAACTCAGCGCCGATGTGCCGGCTCAAGTCCACCTCGACCGACTGGACCGCCACTCGGATCGCATTCTTGATGGCGTTGGCGGTGGACGCGCCGTGACAGATGATGGAGATGCCTTTTACGCCCAGGAGTGGCGCGCCGCCATACTCGGAGTAGTCGAGGAACCGGAACAGCTCCTTGATCTCCGGCCGGCCGAGAACATCGGGGGCCCGCTCTTTGACCAGGTTGACGAACAGGTGCGCCACCGATTCGTAGAACTTGAGGATCACGTTGCCCACGAAGCCGTCGCAGACGACCACGTCCACCACACCGAACTTATGATGTCCGGCCACGATGTCGCGGCCTTCGATGTTGCCGATGTAATGGAGCCGAGGGCTGCGGCGGAGTAGCGCGTGGGTCTCCCGGCTGATGGCATTCCCCTTCTCCTCTTCCTCTCCGACGTTGAGCAGCCCTACCGTCGGGCTGGGCCGGCGAAGCACATCCCGCATGTAGACGCTGCCCAGATAGGCGAAGCCGACCAGCTCCCGCGGCGAGCAATCCACGTTGGCACCGCCGTCGAGGACCAGGACCGGCTGAGAGGAGGTGGGAAACAGGGTTGCCACCGTGGCCCGCTCGACCCCGTCGTGGAGCCCGAGCAGCAGGGTGGAGGCGGCCAGCAGGGCGCCGGTGTTCCCGGCGGACACGAACGCATCAGAGGCCCCAGCTTTCTGGAGCCCGAGCCCGATCACGATACTCGACTTGCGCTTGCTCCGGATGGCAGCGAGCGGCTTTTCCGCCATCCCAATAACCTCAGCCGCCTCGTGGACCTCGAGGCGGCTGCGGTCGGCATCCGGATGTTTGGCCAACTCGGCGGCGATCACATCGGGCCGTCCGACCAGCTGAACCAGGAACGATTGGGGGAGCGTGGACAGAGCTTGCAGCGCGCCGGCGATCTCCGCCTGCGGGGCATGGTCGCCCCCCATAGCGTCTACCGCCACGCGGATCACGCTCAGACGTCCTCGACCTCGACCTGCTTCTTACCTCGATAGTAACCGCAGGAGTCGCACACGCGATGCGACAGCTTGGGAGAGCCGCAGCGGGGACACGCCTGGGTGCGGGGGCCAGCGGCGGAGTGATGCCCGCGACGCAGGCGTTTGCGGGACTTGGACATTCGGCGCTTGGGGACAGCCATGATTTCCTCAGACAGGTTCGACGGGCGCGGAACAGCTGCAAGGCCCCGCGTTGAGATCGGCTCCACAGCTGAGGCAGAGCCCGGCACAATCTTCCCGGCACAATAACAGGCGGGCGGGCGCAGCCAACGCCAGCTCCTCTCGGACCACATCCCGGATCTCGATGTGCGACGCCCGCTCCAGCAGCGGGTAAAAGTCAGGGTCGTCCGCCGCCTCGGGATCCGAGCTGAACACCGCCGCGTCGACGTCGATATCGACATCCGTCTGGACGTCGGTCAGGCAGCGCCGGCATTCTCCGTGCATGGTTCCATGCAGGTGGCCGCGCCAGAGGTACTCTCCCGCCCCAGTCAGCTGCAACTGCCCCGTCACGGACACCGGTCCGGCTAAATCCAGGTCCAATCCCTCGAAGGCGGGGTCATCCGGTCGGAGCTCGCCCACCGTGGGCACCGGGCCCCGCTGAAGATCCCGGATGTCAACGCGCAGCATAGCCGCTTAAAGTAGCCGCCACAACAACTTGGGTCAACCAGGAATGGTGAGCGTGAGAGGTAAGCAGTGAGGAGTGACGGGTGCTACCAGCCGGGTAGTTGCCCCGCTTACCTCTTACTGCTCACCGCTTACGGTTGTCCCCAAAGCCGGGCCAGTTCCGCCTCAGCAAAGAAAAAGGCGACCTCCCGGGCGGCGTTCTCCGCGCTGTCCGAGGCATGGATAGCGTTCTTGCCCTTCGACTCGGCAAACAGTTTTCGAATCGTACCAGGAGCCGCCTCGGCCGGGTCGGTTGCCCCAATCACCGTTCTCAGGTGCGCCACCGCGTTCTCCCGCTCCAACGCCATCGGAAGGCAGGGGCCGCTGGTCATGAACTCGACCAGATCGGTATAGAACGGTCGCCCGCGATGAACCGCGTAGAAGGCGCCGGCCTCTGCCCGGGTCAGGCGAACCAGATGGGCCGCCCGCGGCACGAAGCCAGCTTGCTGGAGATGGGCCAGGATGGCCCCGCTCTTCCCGCTGGCGATCGCGTCTGGTTTGATAATGCCAAGTGTCAACGTTGTTGCCACACCACCTCCATCATCGCCGACTGAGAGCTCCCAACCGCTTGCCCAAGAGGCCAACGACATCAGCCGGGCGACGCATGATATCGATGCCGGCCTGCTTGAAGGCGGCCAGTTTCTCTTCTGCGGTGCCCGAGGAGCCCGAGATGATCGCCCCGGCGTGGCCCATCCGCCGGCCCTTTGGCGCAGTCTGACCAGCAATGAAGCCAACCACCGGTTTGCTGACGTGCTCCTTCACGAACTCGGCTGCCCGCTGCTCGTCGGTGCCGCCGATTTCGCCGATCATCACGATGGCGTCGGTGGCGTCATCCTCCTGAAAGGCCCTGAGACAGTCGATAAAGTCGGTGCCGATGATGGGATCGCCGCCAATGCCGACGCAGGTGCTCTGACCGATCCCGTTCCGCGTCAGCTGGTGAACCACCTCGTACGTCAGCGTCCCGCTGCGTGACACCAGTCCGACTCGCCCGGGCATGCAAATGTTTCCCGGGATGATGCCGACCTTGCTTTCGCCGGGGGTGATCAGACCGGGACAGTTGGGGCCGATCAGCCGGGTGGCGTGCGCCCGCACATAAGGCATGACCCTACTCATGTGCATGACGGGAATGCCTTCGGTAATGCACACCACGAGCGGAATCCCGGCATCGACCGCCTCGAAGATGGCCCCCGCTGCCGCCATGGGCGGTACGTAGATCACGCTGCAGTTGGCCCGAGTCTCATGCACGGCATCGGCCACCGTGTTGAACACGGGGACCTTGTTTTCGAACCTTTGGCCACCCTTGCCCGGAGTCACGCCGGCAACTACGGCGGTGCCGTACTCCAGCATCTGCCGGGCGTGAAACGCTCCCTCCCGGCCGGTGATGCCTTGCACGACGAGACGGGTACGGCGATCGACGAAGATGCTCATGCGGCCTTGCGCGCCAGCTGGACCACCCGCTGCACCGCCTCGTCCATATCGCTGAGCGCGGGCATGCCGACGCCCTCGAGGATGCGGATGGCCTCGGCCTCGTTGGTGCCGGTGAGCCGGATGACGATGGGAACGTTGACCCGGAACTGCCGAGTAGCCGCCACGATGCCATTGGCGACGTCATCGGTACGGGTGATACCGCCGAAGATATTGAACAGAATCGCCTTCACTCGTGGATCGGCGGTTATGATCTTGAGCGCGCTGATCACTTTCTCCGGACTTGAGCTGCCGCCGATATCCAGGAAGTTGGCCGGCTCTCCACCGTAGTACTTCACCAGATCCATAGTTGCCATCGCAAGCCCTGCCCCATTCACCACGCAGCCCACGTTTCCTTCCAACTTGATGAACGAAAGGTTGGCCCGGCGCGCTGCGGCCTCGCTTGGCTCCTCGGCGGATTCATCTCGCAGCAGGCCGAGATCCGGCCGCCAGAACAGCTCGTTGTCGTCGATGACGATCTTGGCATCGAGAGCCAGCACCTGTACCGAGGGTGTGGTAACCAGCGGGTTGATCTCGGCGAGGGAGCAGCCATTGCCGGTAAATACGGCATACAGCTGTTCCATGATCCGAGCCGCAGCTTTCACCTGGTTGAAGTCGCGATAGAGGGCGAAGCCGAGCGTGAGGGCCTGATGAGGCAAGAGGCCATAGGTAGGGTCTACCGGCAGTCGCACAATCTTCTCGGGGGTCTTTGCGGCGACCTCCTCGATGTCGACTCCTCCCGCCGAGCTGACCATGAAGACCGGCTGCTGGGTCTCCCGATCCATGATCAGGCCGAGGTAGCTCTCGGTGGCGATATCGGCCGCGGGAACGACCAGGACCTTATGGACGGTGAGCCCCTTGATCTGCATTCCGAGGATCTGGGAAGCATGGTCCAGCGCCTCGCCCGCGTTGCGGGCCAACTTCACTCCGCCAGCCTTACCTCGGCCTCCGGCATGGACCTGGGCCTTGATGACGACCTGCCCTCCCAGTCGGCGGGCAATGGCTTCGGCTTCCGTAGGAGTTGACGCCACGTCCCCATCGAACATGGGGATGCCCGCAGCCTTGAGCAGTGTTCGTGCCTGATATTCGTGCAGATTCACGAGTTCTCCACGATGGTCGTTCCAGTTTCTCCTCGGAGGGCGGCGGGACCTGCTGAGAGTTGGGCGATGATGGACCGCCCTCCTCCCCGCCGGACAAAGGCTGTGGCCGCTTCGACCTTTGGCTTCATGCCGCCGGCATCGAGGGACCCACTGGCGATCAGTGCCTCGGCCTGATCGATCGTCATCCGCCGGATCGGCCGGGCGCCCGGGGTTCCCCAACCCTCGAACACGGCATCGACGTTGGTCAGAATCATCAGCACTTCAGCCCCCAGCTGTGTCGCCAATATGGAGGACACTCGATCCTTGTCCACGACCGCATCGAGCCCTTCCAGCCCCAGAATCGGATCCTCGTAGACCGGCGGCCCACCCCCACCAGCGGCAATGACCAAGGCGCCCGCATCCAACAGCCGCTGAATGACCGGAAATTCGACCACGCCCAGAGGCTTGGGGCTCATCGCCAAGCGTCGCCATTCACCGGCGCCGTCCTTGCCCACCGCCCGGCCTGCCTCACGGAGGCGAGTCGCCTCCTGGGGAGACAGAGCATGGCCGATCGGCTTGGTCGGCTGGTTCAAGGCCGGGTCATACCGATCCACCAGAGTCTGGGTGATCACCGTGACTACTTCTCGCCGGACCCGGGCTGACGCCAGCGCGTTCTGCAGCGACTGCTGCAGCATATAGCCGATCCAGCCGGCGGTTTCCGCCACCAGCACGCCGAGAGGCAATGGCTCGGCAAGCTTGCGGGCCGCCTCGTTGCGGACCAGTTCGTCCCCCACCTGAGGGCCGTTGCCGTGGACGATGACGATGCGCCAACCTTGTTTTGCCAGCTCCACGATCGGCGCGACACTCTCGCGTGCATGGCGGAACTGATTGGTGACCGTGGCAGGCTCACCCGATTGGGCCAGCGCATTGCCGCCGAGAGCTAGGACTGCCGTCCGCAAAAAAAGCCCTCCAAGCTAGTCCGCGCGGAATGGTCGAGCAAGCTAGAACCTCGCCGAGTCGAGGGGGAGGCCGAGCAGGCTTCTCAGGTTGCTCCAAGCCCGGCCGAATTCACTCCAATCACCGGAGCGCAGAGCCGAATCGGCATGCTCCATCCACCGGCGAGCCTCGTCGAGGCGCCCGGCCTGCGCCGAGCCTGGAGGTGAGGGCACGGTGGCGCCCAAGAGGTTGCTCCAGGCCTCCCGAAGATTTCGGCCCGCGCCCAGCTGATCCGGTGCCGCCACGCTCACCCAAACCAGCACCGTGCCGCCCGACGGACGCAGGGCATAATGCGGCTGATATGCGATCGGGCCTCCCGGACTGACGGCCACACGCAGCGGACCCGTCTCCAGCTTGCCGCCATCCTCACGAACGGAGTCACTGAGCGCATCGTAGGAAGGAAAGTTGGCCCAGCGGTTTTGAAGAACGTCACGGATCGGAAGCGTGCTGGCGGAATCCAGCCGCAACAGGCTCAGATGGACGCGACCCTCATCGCGCGACCCGATCAGGATCGCGCTGAGTCGCCGGTCGGGCGGCGATTCGAAGGTGGACACCACGAGCGGACCGGAGGTATCAGCTCCCCACGCTACCTGCGGCGCCTGTGGCTCAGCCGTACGACCGCTGCCGCTTCCACTCAGAGTCCCAGCCTTCCAGGGTGGCCGTTCCAGCTGCCGGCTCTGCACCTTGAACAGATCGATCGGGTAATACCCGGCTCGAAGGATGGCCTCGGGCATGGCCGAAGCCGGTTCAACCAGGCCGCCAGTCACTCGGCTCCAGGTAGCGGCCACCGGATCGGCTCTGGGCTGGAGGTACACCCTCACCACACCAGTCTCGGCGTTTACCGTGCCGAGAAAAGAGGCCGTGACTGAGCCGACTCTCCGTGCGCGCCAGAGTGCGCGTGGAGTAAGAGGGAATGTGGCCGAGCTCAGGTAGCCATCGAGAAGCCAGATCAGGTTTCCGTTGACCACGCGCGCAGTAGGAGCGCTCCAGTCCGCAAAGGGCGCCAGCCTTCCCAGGCGATCCTCAGGTGAGAGCCTCCAGTCGATCCGGGTCCCGGGAGGCACTTCCCCCAGGAGCTCTCCAGCCTGCAGCGCCCATGCGAGCGCCAGCTTGCGAGGCCAGGAACCCACCGCGACTCCGGCGCCGCCGCCAGGATGCAGCCGGTACTCCGGAGCATCCGGGGCCAGGGCATCGGTCCCGAGATCGAGCAGCGGAATTGGGCTGGTACGAGGGAGAGTATCGCCCAAACGGTAGAACAGCGGTTCACCGGTGGCGCTCACCCGATGATCGGCCACCGCCGATGCAGTGAGCCGTCCCGCGGCCCCCGACCGCAGCACCAGCCAGACCGGGCGGCGGCGGCCATCTCGAGTCAGCAACGCCGGATCGATCGTCAGTGTTCGGCCCGAATCGCCGGTAAAGGCCTGGGCCAGCGGCGCCGGGCTCCACAGCGAAGGGACCGCGGGTGGCCCGAGGACGCCAGCTGGCTCGAGTCTGTTGTCCCGCAGGTCCTCGAAGCCGTACCCAATACGGGTGAGCTGCTCCACCGGCCCCCTATCCGCGGCCGGCACGCGGGAACCCGACAGTAGCGACGGGAGCAACCAGTGCCCGATCATGGACGCGGCCGCAAGCACAAGCCACCCGGAGACAACCAGCGCGTGGCGGGGACGCGCCGCCCAGTATGCCGACAGCGCTCCAGCCGCCAGTGCCACCCCCGCTAATGTTGGGGATGCTAACACACTCGAGTGCCAGGTAGACTGGCTCAGCAACTCTGCCGGCCCGGCCAGCAGCTCGTAGGGCTCGAGCAAGTAGCCCCAGGCCAGAGCAAGAGCCAGGGCACTTAGCAGCCAGCCGAGATGGGCTCTCGCGTGCTGGTTGATAGCGGGCCGCCTTTCGATCCAGCGGATGGCGCCCACCAGCATGTAGAGAATGGCAACGCCGCTCAGGGCCAGAAGGACTAGCAGGGTAAAAAACCCATGCGTGGCACGCCAGACCGGGAGCTGCGCCACGTACACGCCAAGATCGTGTCGGAGCAGCGGGTCATACACTCCGTAACTGACCCCCTGCCACGCGAGAGTGACGTCCCGCCACCAGCGAGAGGCGCCGACCCCGACCAGCAGACCCAGCAGGACGCCAGCGGTGACCACGACGGTGAGCAAAGCCTTCGGAGTGAGAGCTTCCCGGAATTCGAGGTTGGCCACGTTGCGGCGGACCTGCACCGTGCCGACCGCGCGGTAGACGAGCAGGAGATGCCCAATGAACCAGGCAGAGGCAATGAGGCAACCGCCGAGGTCCAGGGTGAAGCGGAGGAGGTGCCAGTCAGTTAGAAAGGAAGCCGCCGCTGGGGAAAGCTCGACGGCCCACCAGCGATCGGCGAGCAGAGTTGCGGTCCAGCGCCCTGCAAAGAGCAGAGCAACAACGGCGCCGACTACGGCACCAAGCCGCCGGCCTCGGCGGGACAAAGCCTAATCCAAAAACGTGAGCGGTGAGCGGTGAGCGGTGAGCGGTAGGTGACCGTAGAACATGGTCACCTGGATGCAGCTAACTGCCTTAAGCCGCTTACTGCTCACTGCTTACTGCTCACCGCTAACGCTTTCTTTTGGCGCTCCAGCCACCCTTCGACT
>DASRIN010000426.1:0-4404 GCA_035649975.1 Gemmatimonadales bacterium | reverse complement strand
CCGGCATTGCACTCGCGCTCTACCCCGAAAAGACACTTACTGCTGGGGCCTACAACGTGGTTGCGCCCGCCAGGGCCGATTCGATTCCTCCCGCCGCCGCAGTCGCGGCACGGTGGCCAACCAAGAGCGTGATCCAGGGCTTTCAGGGCGATAGTGGCCGAGTCGTCCTGCAGCGCACCAGCGCGGGCCGGTTCTCCGGACGGGTGAGTGCCCGGGCCCGATCTGTCGTCGACACCCAGCGAATCGTGATGACGGGAACCTTTCGTGACCTGGCGGTGCAACCCGATTCTCTCGGCTGCGAACCGGAGGATTCACCCGCCGATACGCTGCCCGACAAAGCTGCTGAGGGTCCTGACACCGGTGTACATTGAGCCCATGGAGAAGACCTACTTCCGCAAGGGCTTCGGGCTCAAGAACGAGATCGCCGGCCGGCTGACCGCCGACTATCACAGTGGTCTGGTGGAGGCCCTGAAGAACCGTGGCTACCGGCTCGAGGTCGGCCATCTCACCTTCCGGCTGGCCCGCGAATTCGGGTTCTGCTATGGGGTCGATCGCGCGGTGGAGTACGCCTACGAGACCCGCACCAAGTTCCCCGACCGCCGGCTCTTCCTGGTGGGGGAGATCATTCATAATCCCCATGTAAACGAGAAGCTTCGGGCCATGGGCATAACCATCCTGGGTCAGCAACGGGATGGCTTCGACTTTTCCGGGGTTACCCCGGACGACGTGGTGATCATGCCGGCCTTTGGGGTGACGATCAGGGATTTCGAACAGCTCCGGGCCCTTGGCTGTGTGCTGGTGGACACGACCTGCGGATCGGTCCTGAACGTCTGGAAGCGGGTCGAGAGCTACGCCCGGGATGGCTATACCGCGATCATCCACGGCAAGCACTACCATGAGGAGACCAAGGCAACCGCCAGCCAGGTCATGAAGTATCCCGGAGGCCGCTATCTGGTGGTCTTCGACATGGCTGAAGCACGCGTGATCTGCGACTTCATCGAGCGGGGCGGCGACCTCTCCTCGCTCCAGCAGCACTTCGGCGGCGCGGTCTCACCGGGCTTCGACTTTGAGCGGGATCTCAGCCGCGTGGGCCTGGCCAATCAGACGACGATGCTCTCCGGTGAATCGCTGGCAATTGCGGAGGAGATCAAGAAGAGCATGGCTCACCGGTACGGGCCAGAGAACGTGGATCAGCACTTCCGATCCTTCGATACCATCTGTTCCGCCACCCAGGAGCGGCAGGACGCGGTCCTGGCGCTGATGCAGGAGCCGCTCGACCTGATGATCGTGGTTGGTGGATACAACTCCAGCAACACCTGCCACCTCGCCGCTTTGGTGCACCAGCACGGAGTGACGACCTACCACATCGAGGATGCCGACGCTATCGACATCACCACCGGCACCATTCGGCACCAGCCGATCGGGACCAAGCGCGATGTCACGGCAGAACGCTGGCTAGGCGATGCAAGAGTTGTCGGGATAACCGCCGGCGCCTCGACCCCGAACAACAAGGTCGGGGAGACGGTCGCCCGGATCTGCTCGGTGGCGGGAGTAGACGTGGAAGCGGTGCTTGGGTAAGCGGGGCAGCGGGGCCGGTCGGCAGTGGGGCAGTGGCCCGACCCGCCTTGTAGACCTCAGCCACACGATCGAGCACGGGATGACCACGTATCCCGGGCTCCCTGGACCCATCATCTGTGATTATCTGAGCCGGGAGGCCTCCCGCAGCCACTACGCGAAGGGAGTGGAGTTCCAGATTGGCAAGATCGAAATGGTTGCCAACACCGGCACCTATGTGGACTCCCCCTTCCATCGCTATGCCAGCGGTAAGGATCTCGCCCAGCTATCGCTCGAGTCGCTGGCCGCTCTGGACGCAGTGGTGGTGAGAGTCTCGCCCGGCTCGGGGCGAGCCATATCACCCGGGGCATTCAAAGGCGTCTCTGTCAGAGGCAAGGCGGTCCTGGTCCAGACCGGGTGGGATACCCACTGGCGTACCGACCGGTACTTGTCCGGGCACCCCTATCTCACGGCCGAGGCCGCCCAGTACCTGCTGGAACAGGAAGTCACTCTGGTTGGCATAGACTCCCTCAACATCGACGACACCGGAGATGCGGCGCGGCCGGTCCACACGGCGCTGCTCGGGGCCGATGTGCCGATCGTGGAGCACCTCTGCAACCTGGGGGCCCTTCCCGCAGGGGGCTTTCAATTCTCCGCCGTCCCCGCGAAAGTGGCCGGATTCGGCAGCTGGCCGGTCCGGGCGTTCGCTCATGTCTTTCCGTCAGACTAAGGTCTCGGGTTTTCCGGCGGTCGCGCTTCGTTCAGCTGAGATCGAGTTGGTTGCGGTTCCGGCCATTGGGATGAAGCTCACCCATCTCCGGCGTCTTACCGGCCGAGAGTGGCTCTGGCGCAGTGACCAGATTCCGCTGGCACTTCCCCAGCCGGGAGCATCCTATGTCGAGACTGCGGACAGCGGCGGCTGGGACGAATGCTTTCCTACGATCGGTCCCTGTCCGGTGCCGGACTCGACGTTCGCTGGGCGGTCGCTGCCGGATCATGGCGAGCTCTGGAGCGCTGCCTGGAGCAGCTCCGTCTACGACCATGCTGCAGGAACCACCCTGTCCGGATCCGCGGGGGGACAGGTGCTTCCCTACGAGTTTCACCGCGACATCACCCTGGATCCCGAGGAGCCGGTTGCCCGGTTTCACTACCGCCTTCGCCACACCGGCGGCGAGGCCTTTTCCTGGATCTGGTCCTCCCATCCCTTGCTCAACGTGCAGCCCGGGTCCGTGCTCGAGGTGCCTGGATTGAGCCAGGTGAAGGTCGCTGCGGTACACGGCAGGGACGATCTCGACGTGGACGACGTGGTGAGTTGGCCTGGTGCAATCGGCGGGGAAGCGAATCGGTTCACCTTTCCAGCCGAAGGCGCCTGGGCGGTCAAACTCTTCGGAGACCTGGGTCCGGAGGGGAGGATGGTGCTCACCGATCCACGCAAGGGCGAACGGCTCGAGTTCAGGGTGCGCCGGCAGGAGGTTCCCCAAGTGGGCATCTGGATCAACTGCCGGGGCTGGGCTCCCCGAGGCCGGAAGCCGTATTACAACCTGGCGCTGGAACCGTGCATCGGCGCGCCGGACCGGCTGGACATCGCGGTACGGGAGTGGCATACGGCTCAGCTGCTGAGGCCAGGAGAAAAGCGGGAATGGTCGCTCGAGGTGTGGCTATAGCATTTCCGCTATTGCGGCAATGGTCAGTGGGGCGCTTCCCTCGGCGCGGTTATTGACCAGCAAGTAGGCCGGGAGCTGGGTCTGCCGCGCCATCTCTACCAGCCGCACCAGGTCCCGCCTGAGTTTGGGGTTGGGCTCTCGAATCCGGTCATAGGGCGCGAACGCGTCGACTGCTTCGTCGTAGGTCCGGCCTGGCCGAAGCAAGGCGCGTGCAATGATGAACGGCGCGGTGAGTGACCCCGGCAGATCCAGCTGGTGCCCGATGGGAGGCATTCGGGTCCAGGAGCTGAACACGTGGGCTACGCCATGCTCACGGAGCACGGCAAAGTACATGGGGGTGAGAAACTCGTCGTTCCGAATCTCCACTGCATACTGGGCATCGCGAGGCAGTGCCGAGAAGAATTCATCCAGCCGATCGGCAAATCGCTCCGCGCTCATGCGGCTGTACTTCGCGATGGTCTGAAATTCGAAGACGAAGGGTCCGGTGTTGTCGGCGAAGTAACGCTGGTAGGGCTGGTATATCTCCTCGATAAACAGATCGGGATTGAGGAAGTCGGGGTTGGCCTTGCCGGCCCGCTGCTCATCCTGAGCCCTGGTGAAGGTCTGTACCGTGATCTGGCTCCACACCTTGCTCAAACAGGGAAATCCGCGGGGCAGGTGCTCGGCGTAGCTCCGGAGCACTGTTTCGGTAGGCGGCCCGTAGTAGCTGGAATCAATTCCGACGGTCCGAAACAAGGGGAAGTCCGCGTACTCCCGCAGCATCCGGGCAGCAGCGCCCTTGGTTCCGTAATCCTGGTGATAGACCAGCCCCTGCCACCCGGGGTAGTTCCAGGTCGAGGTTCCGAAACGGATCGATGGGGGAATCTTGGAGCCGAGCCGCTCGATCGCCGCGCGGTCCAGTCCTCCAGTTGCAGTTTCAGCCATGATTACGGATCCGGCACCACCTTGTAGACTCCGCCATTGCCGGTAACGACGTAGAGCTCACCGGCACTGTCCTCCCCAAAGCTGGTGATCTGGCCTCCCGGGCGCAGGGTGGGCCAGTCGGTCAGCTCGGTGGCGCCCTCAACGGAGTTGCGAAAGCTGCGGACCCACCCCTGGCAAAAGTCGCCAAAG
This sequence comes from Gemmatimonadales bacterium, assembly GCA_035649975.1. GTDB lineage: Bacteria > Gemmatimonadota > Gemmatimonadetes > Gemmatimonadales > GWC2-71-9 > CAVVWJ01. The sequence goes on along the minus strand of DASRIN010000426.1, from coordinate 73 downwards.
AAGTAGACGCCCTGCAGCTGCGGGATGGCGGCCCCCCGGTAGACGTAGCCGCCGGTGATGGAGCAGCCCTGGC
>DASRIN010000425.1:0-7333 GCA_035649975.1 Gemmatimonadales bacterium | reverse complement strand
TGGGACCCGCAGGCAGGTGGCGCTGCTGGGTTGCAGTTCTGGGGACCACACTAGTGGGCAGCATCTGGCTTCAGCTGATCGAGAAGCTACCCAATCCAGTCGGGCACCCTGGATTCCATGGCTACGTAAGCAGCGTCTATGTGGTGCCGGAACTTCGGAACGCGGGGATCGGCTCGGCCTTGCTGGAGGCCTGTCTGGCCGAGGCCGATGGTCTGGAGCTGGATGCCGTGTTTCTGTGGCCTACCGAGCGCAGCCGCCGGCTGTACCAGCGGCATGGGTTTGTCGTTCCCGATGATCTGCTGGAGCGACGCCGCACTGTTTAAATCACTTTGCCGCGGCGCACCCGGAAGTCCACCACATTCTTCATCCAAGACCAGAGCGAGTCCTGCTGCTCCGGGCGGGCGGTCGAGACGAAATGCCGTCGCCACCCCGCCATGACCTCGTGGTCCTGGGTCCAGAGTCGCACCCGCTTCCGCGGCACGATCTTCTCCCAGCGCTGCGCCACCTTGGGCGAAGCGTAGAGCAGCCGGACCGTCACGCTGCGGGAAAGGTATTCCAGCGGGGACATGTTGATCCGGCGAAACAGCTCATCGCCCTTGGCCCCTGGGATATCAGGGATCCCATCGGAGAACATCACGACGCTGAGCGGCGCGAGGCCCAGGTTCTGCCGCTGCACGTGCACCGCCACCCGCTCGAAGAACGCGTTGTAGTCGGTGATGGGATCCTCCTCCGGGAACCAGGCCCGCAGGCTGGACGCGATCTGGGAGGGTGACTTCCCGGTCAGGTCCTGAATCGGGTGAAAGGTCTTGGCCTCCCCGACTTTCTGGCCGCCCATGGTCCCGATGAACACGTCGGTCGGACGCCGCAGGTCGTGGTAACCCTTCAAGTGGGCATAGATGTAGAGCGCGGCGAAGTCGATGGCGTCCTCGAAGTGCCCGCCCCTCCGGAACGAGCCGGAGACATCGAGCCCAACGACCAGAGTGGACTTGGGCGGCGGTGCATCCTTGGGTTGCGTGCACCCGAGCAGCAACGCGCCTGCGGCAGCGATCAGCAGCGGGCGCTTCACACGGCCCCCTGGGGCACCGCCCCGCGAGTCGCGTTCTTGCGCTCGACACTGAGAGGGGTGGCTGCCTGAACGTCTTCCAGCGAGCGGAACGGCAGGGTGAAGTGGGGCCGGCTAAGCAGGACCACCAGCCAGAAGTTGAAGCCGGCCGCCAGGAGCTGCAGCACCGGCAGGGTAAGCAACTCAAACATCTCCTTCGCTTCGCTCTTGAACCAGTCGATCTCGGCTTTGAGTGCCGCGATCGGGGCCTTCCAGAACTCCGGCTGGCGCGGCGGGGTCAGATCGGCCGAAGAGCCGTGACTGAGCGTCTCCCGGGCCAGCACAGCGATGAGAGCCGGAGTGCCGTACCGACCGAAGAGGAACCAGGTCATGCCACGGACACCGAGCCACCCTGCAAACGCCACTGCCAGCGTACCCACGATGCCGAGGTTGAACCCCTGCTGAGCCATCCAGGGAGTAATCGCGTCCACCAGCTCCCGATAGAGGAAGAGCACCTCGAACATGGCCACCACCACCTCGATGACGGTCATGGAGATGATGGTGCCGTACTTCCGGGTCTTGATGGCATCGTTCAGAGCCTGCACGCAGGCAAAGCTGCCGCCCACCAGGAAGAACAGGAAGATGTACAGCAGCGCGGACAGCATGATCGGGTGCGGCTCGGCCCCGGTGAGGTCGGCCAGCAGCTCGTTCATGGTCGGCCGCAGTGTAAAGGTGAAGATGATGGCCTCAATGGCTGACCAGAGGATCAGCAGCAGGAAGGCCAGCCATGGCACCCCGGGCTTGAAGTAGCGGCGTGAGGTCCAGTCCAGAATGGCAAAGGGCGAGTTCAAGGCACCCTTGATCGAGTTCCAGAGCAACCGGACAAAGGCCCGGATGCCGCTCCCGATCCAGCCCAACAGCACGAAGAGGAAGCGGGCAATCCCTGCCCAGTAGAACCAGGCCATCCGGCCGACATCCCACCACGACATCAAGAGAGCAGTGAGGAAGTAGCCTCGGCCGGAACGGAAGGGGAGGCTATACAGGGAGATCATCGTGGCCCACATGCTGGCGAGGAGCACGGCGACGGGCAGCAGCAAGAGGGCTGCCTTCAGCGCGGCCATCCCAATGTCGCCATCGAAGAGGAATCCGAAGATCACGCGCTGCAGATCCAGGATCCAGGACATTCCGGCCCACATCCAGGTCCACAGCTGGGTGAGCATCCAGCTCCACTGTTCCGGCTGGACGGTCGCGATCGGTTGCATAGGCGTAGCGCCTCCGGCAGTTCGCAGGGAGACTAGGGAAAACGTCAGGTCATGGGAATTCGCGGTGGAATGGGCAAGCGACGTGCCGTTCTCCGCACTGCCCCGCCGAGTGGTGTTACCAGGCTGTGACCAGCGAAGTTGGCCGACTGGAGGAAGGAGCGGAGCCATATGGTTTTGACCCGGCGGCTCGTGCAGCCGACCAGCCCCAAGGCGAACTGCCTCCGGCCTTATCGGCAGGTGAAAGTTGTTGCACCTCGGGAGCCAAGCTGGTATCGCCTAGTTACTGTTCCCGCATGGCCGGCCGGCTCGAAGCCATCTGGATCAAGCGCGCTCACCGCGGCCCCATGGACCCGGCAGAATCGGCTCGGCTGGTAGCCGGCCGTGGCCTGATCGGCAATGCAGATCAGGGCCGGCGCCGCCAGGTCACCCTCATCGAGCGGGAGCGCTGGGAACAATTGATGCGCGACCTGGACAGCTCCATCTCACCATCGGCTCGGCGAGCCAATCTCATGGTGAGTGGGATTCGCCTGGCAGATAGCCGCGATCGCGTACTGCGGGTGGGTTCCTGCCGCCTCCGCATCGCCGGTGAGACCAGACCTTGCGAGCAGATGGATGAGGCCCTGCCGGGACTTCGCAACGCGATGACGGTCGATTGGGGCGGTGGGGTGTTTGCCGAGGTGCTGGAGAGCGGCGATATCGCGATTGGTGACGACGTGGAGTGGGAGAGGAACCCGGAACCGGGAACCAGGAACCAGGGCTGAGAGAGTACCCCCGGTTCCCGGTTCCTGATTCCTGATTCTTCTACTACACTTTGGCTCCCTTAACCTTGTTCACCCTCGCCCTCACAAACGCATGGTTCAGCGTTGGGAGGGTGTTGAAGTTGGCCGCCGCGCGGAACAGCTCGTCCGCCTTGGCCTGGTCGCCCTTCCCCTTGTAGGCCTTGGCCAGCCGATACAGCACGTAGGGATCCTGCTGGTTGGCCTGAGTCAGGTGCTCGATCGCCTGATCGAACCGCTTTTCCTTGAGCTCGATTGTCCCGGCGAGCTGATGCGCCTGGCGGATCTCGGCGGCGTTCTTCTTGGCTGTGGCACCCTGCATAAACGTGTCGGCGTGCTTCCGGGCGCCGGCAAAGTCCTTCGAGGCCACCGCCACGCGACCCAGGTTGAAGTGATGAACCAGCCTGGCGTCGTCCTTCACTTCTTTCGACAGGTCCGACTCGAGCTGCAGCGAGAGCGCCTGCTCGTACTGCTTGCGGGCCTCCTCCGGCTTGCCCGCTTCCAGGAGCACATCACCCATCGCCACCGCGTCGCCGGCCATGTTGGCGGCGTCATTGATCTTCTCCGCCACGGCTCGCTGTTTCTTGAGCTCGGCCAGCGCTTCGTCGAACTTACCCTGGTCGGCGTAAGCCACCGCCTGGGCAAAGAGCGCGTTGCGCCGATCGGCGTCGTTGCGGGCCTGCTGGTAGAGCTTGGAGGCCTCCGCCCGGGAAGCATCGTGCTTCCCCTGGTACATCAGGTTGCTGGCGATGCCGATGTGCGACGGGGAGAAGTTGGGATCGGTCTTGAGCGCCTTCCGGTACATCGCGATGGACTCGTCGAACCGTCCCATCTTCATCAGCAGCTCGGCGTAGGAATCATAAGGGTTGGGATCGTTGGGGATCAGCTCGATGTACTTCTGGAACGCCTTCTCCGCGTCCGGGTAGCGAGCCGCGGCGCGATAGGCGTAGCCCAGCAGGTTGTAGGCCGGAGCAAAGTCCGGGGCTACCTCGACTGACTTCTGGTACTCCTGGATTGCCTTGTCGTAGTCCTGCTGCCCGAAGTAATTGTTGCCGAGCAGGAAGTGGGCCCGCTCATCCTGAGGGTATGCCGCGACCAGCTGCTCGTAGTACTCGCGCTGCTTGTCGGTGTCGGCGTTGGCTCCCGCCTGGAGACCGAGGATCATGAGCCGCTCACCTTCCGACGCCTTCCCTGCCAGCGCGACGGCGTCGTTCAGATGAGCGAAGAATTCCTTGGCGGTCGGAGAGTTGAGCGCGAGACTGTAGTGGGCGAGCGCGAACTGGGGATCCTTCTTGACGGCCCGCTGGAGCACTTCGCGTGAGTCGTGGGCCCGAAGGTTCTCGCCCAGTGCCCGTCCTTTCAGATACTCCTGCCTGGCATCGACTACGGCGGTGGTCACCGGGATCTTGACCGCTCCCGCTCCGGCGTGGTCCTGAGCCAATCCAGAACCGACGCCGGTGGTCACCAAGATGGCCAATGCCAAGCCGCCGGTCCGCATGGGCAATCCAATCCATCGTTGCGTCATGAAACCTCCTGCGCGATAAGAGACATTGGTGGGTGCGGAGTAGTGGGGCCCTCTAGGCTCTACTACCGGCCCCGCCCAAAAGATTCATTCCTGCTGCGGACGGTTCCGTTCCTGAATACCTTCCCGTCATGTCCGACCTGCTCGCCGCACGCTCTCAGATGGCAGTCTCGCTGGCCTTCCACATCATCTTTGCAGTCGTGGGGATCGGCATGCCGGTGCTGATGGTGATTGCCGAACGGCGCTGGCAAAAAACTGGCGACCCGATCCACCTCGACCTCGCTCGCCGCTGGTCCAAGGGAACGGCCATCCTCTTCGCCGTGGGAGCGGTATCCGGCACCGTGCTCTCGTTCGAGCTCGGTCTGCTCTGGCCCGGCTTCATGGAGCTGGCCGGAGGAATCATCGGAATGCCGTTTTCGCTCGAGGGCTTTGCCTTCTTCACCGAGGCGATTTTTCTGGGGATCTATCTCTATGGCTGGGATCGGATCTCACCGCGGGCTCACCTGTGGGCCGGGATAGCGGTAGCGGTGAGTGGGGCTGCATCCGGCATCTTCGTGGTGATGGCGAATTCCTGGATGAACTCACCGGCGGGGTTCGACATGGTGGGCGGCCGGCCGGTCAACGTCGATCCGGTGGCTGCGATGCTCAATCCCATGGCATTTCAGCAGACCCTGCACATGACCCTGGCGGCATACGCCGCGACCGGATTCGCCGTGGCCGGGATCCACGCGTTCCTGTTGCTGTTGGACCGGGACAACGCATTCCATCGCCGGGCGCTGAGCGCTGCCCTGGTGCTGGGGGCGCCGGCGGCGGTGTTGCAGCCGATCTCGGGCGACATCAGCGCCCGATCGGTGGCCGCCCGCCAGCCGGTCAAGCTGGCGGCGATGGAATCCCACTTCGAGACCATGGCAGATGCGCCGCTCATCATCGGTGGCTTTCCTGATGCCGAGACCGGTGAGACCCCCTACGCCATCAAGATCCCCTATGGCCTTTCCCTGCTCGCCTTCCACGATCCCCACGCGGTGGTCCGAGGACTGAACGACTTCCCGCGGGAGGACTGGCCTAACGTCCCGATCGTGCACACGGCTTTCCAGATCATGGTCGCCCTGGGCACCTATATGGCCCTGGTGTCACTCTGGGCCGGCTGGGTGGCGCTGCGCCTAAGAGATGTGACGCTGAGTCGCCCGCTGCTGCGGGCCCTGGCGCTGGGAGCACCAATGGGATTCATCGCCATCGAGGCGGGGTGGACGGTGACCGAAGTAGGCCGGCAGCCGTGGATTATCCACGGCGTGCTCCGCACTGCTGACGCGGTAACTCCCATGCCAGGACTGGTGGTGCCGTTCGTGCTGTTCACGCTGCTGTACTGTTTCCTGGGAGTAATTGTAGGCTGGTTGTTGTACCGGCAGATCATTCGAAGCCCCAAATCGAGCGAATGGAGCCGGCGCTACACGCCGGCCACGCTGCGCCGTGTCTGAGCTGCGCCTGGCGGACGTCCTCGCCGCCGTGCTTGCCCTATCGCTCAACGCCTATGTGTTGTTCGGGGGAGCAGATTTTGGTGGCGGCGTGTGGGACCTTCTAGCCTCGGGCCCGCGACGCAACCGTCAGCGGGAGGTGATCGCCCATGCTATCGGGCCGATCTGGGAGGCGAATCACGTGTGGCTGATCCTGGCCATCGTGCTCACCTTCACCTGCTTCCCTCCGGTTTACGCCCGGCTCGGAACCGTACTGCACATTCCGCTCACCTTGATGCTGGTCGGGATCGTCCTTCGGGGCTCGGCTTTCACCTTCCGGACCTACGACAGCCAGCACGACGCTGCCCAACGCCGCTGGGGCCGGATGTTCGCCAGCGCCAGCGTGATCACCCCGGTCCTGCTCGGGATTTCCATCGGGGCAGTAGCGTCGGGACGGGTGGGCGTGGAGACCAGCGGCGGGTTCGTACAGCAGTTCGTGGACCCGTGGCTGACCCCCTTCTCCCTCAGCGTGGGTCTCCTGGCCCTCACGCTGTTCGCCTTTCTGGCGGCCGTGTTTCTCACGTTGGAGACCAACGACCGCGAGTTGAGCGACGACTTTCGGCTACGGGCGCTGGCGTCCGGGGTTGCGGTGTTCCTGGGGTCGGGGCTGGTCCTGCTGCTGGCGGACGAGGCGGCCCCGATGGTCCGGTCCGGACTGGTGGGCTCTCCCTGGTCGCTTCCCTTGCATCTGGCAACCGGGCTGGCCGCTGTCGGGGTCTTCGCGGCTCTCTGGCTCCGACGCTACCGGCTGGCACGACTGGCGGTGGGACTTCAGGTCTCGCTGATATTCTGGGGATGGCCGCTGGCGCAGTATCCCTTCCTGCTTCCCCCGAGCTACACCATTGCGAATACCGCGGGGCCGGAGCCCACACTACGGCTGACGCTCATCGCGCTGCTGGTGGGGGGTCTCATTCTCTTGCCCTCTCTGTGGTATCTGTTTCGGGTCTTCAAGAGTGGGCCCGCCGATCCAGATGGCTCAGGCTCGCTCCATCATTCGTCGGATCGGCTTCACCAGTAGCGCCAGGACTAACGCAGCTCCGAGCGCCGTGGCAGTCACAATGGCGAACAGCTGGGTCAGCGGTATTGACTCATAGAAGCTGGAGGCCATGCCGGCGAGATAGTTCCCCACCGAGAGCGCCAGGAACCAGACCCCCATCACCACCCCGGCGATCCGTACCGGGGCCAGAACGCTCATGGCGCTCAACCCTACCGGACTGAGG
>DASRIN010000424.1:0-3789 GCA_035649975.1 Gemmatimonadales bacterium | reverse complement strand
CCGCCGTTGATGAGATTCACCCCGGCCACGATGCCGAGCCCCTGCCGCTTGGCCGACGCGATCTCAGTACTGAAGAACTTCTCCGGCGAGCCCCACCGCCGGCGGGGGCCGGGATACTGGGCCCAGCCGGTGGTGAGCCATTGCCACTTGCCGCGGGCTTCGAGCGTAGTCGGAACCGCGCGGAGCACTGTTGCCGCCTGGGGGCACTTCTCGGTGACGATCCCGGCGATGCTGTCCCACCGGGCCAGCTTGACCGGCAGCGGATCGGGTCCCCACTCCTTGAGGGTGACATCGTCGCCGACATGAAACGCGATGATGGTGGAGTCCTTCACCCGGGCACAGAGGACATCCCAGGGCCAGGTGTCCAGCTCAGAGCGAGCCGCCGAGACGCTGAGGTAGCCGTACGCGTCCTTGAGCTTGGCCCGGCGGATGTTGGGGATGATCCGGGCGCCGCACTCCCTGGCCCGGTCGAGGTCGCGCAGCACTCGGGCGGGAATCACCGGGAGCGTGGTGGCGGTGTAGTCCATGCTGCAGAGGCTGTCCACCGGAAGCTGGGTCGGTCCGTAGGGGAGCCCCAGCTTTACCGGAGGCGTCACCGCCCACTGCGAATCGGTGTGCACCGCGACGGTGGTGATCACCCGACCCCGGCTGTACACGGTGGCGCCGCCCTGCCGGCTGCTATCGGTCCATGGGGTGGTGTAGCTCGCGCTCAAGGCGCTGGGCGCTTCCAGTGCCAGCGCAGCCGCGGCCCTGGGAGCCCCATCCGGCGAGCTGGCGACAGAGGTGGCCCGGGGGGCCCGCTCGGACGAACACGCGGTGAGGAGAAGCAGAAGGGGTAGTCGTTTCATGGTCATGACTCTTTGCGGAACGTAAGGCGGTCGGTGGGTCAGACGGTAGGCCGGTCCCGCGTGCGTGATGAATGACGACTGTGTCCAGGTGATGCCGACGTTCGCTTGGCGAGGCCCGTCATGCGTAGAGTGTGCCAAGAATTTCGGGCACCTCGGGAACGCATCGGCGGGGGGCTGGGTCGCAGTCTGTCTCCTCGCGACTCCAGTCGAGTGGCCGTGAAAGTGGACACCGTCGGATGCCAACTGAGGCGTGTAGTCGAGCCCGGTCTGTCTGGCGGGTTCCGGTTCGATTGGTAAGTTGACCAGTGGCAACAGTATCCACCACGGAGGAACTGCTCCCATCGGCCCCCGACTCCTTCTCTCGGCCGGCCTGCTTGCGGCGTTCGCTGCAGCGGTCCTGTCACCGACCGCACTGGCGCAGGAGGCGGGGACTCCAGTGCAGGTGCAGATGCGGCACACCGACTTTCACGTCGACTCCAGCATCGTGATGCGGATCGACTTTCTCCGGGGTGAGCTGCGACCCACCAAGGCCGGCCACGCGCCCTACTTCGACGACAAGCAGTCATTTCTGCTCAACATCGATTCGGCGCAGATCGCTATCGCGCCGAGCCAGCTGGGCACCCTGCTCAACCGCTACACCTTCGACTATCCGGGCGCTCCAATCCGGCGGCTCAAGGTGAGCGTAGAGAAGGGCCAGATCCGGCAGCGCGGGACCATGCGCGGGATCTCGTTCAACATCCTGGCCGATGTGACGCTCACCAAGGAGGGCGAGCTTCGGCTGCATCCCACCTCGGTCAAGGCGGTCGGGATCAAGGTGGGCGGGCTCATGAAGTTCTTCGGGCTCCATCTGGAGAAGCTGGTGAAGCTGCGCGGCGTGCGGGGCGTCCGAATCGAGAAAGACGACTTCTATCTCAATCCGCCGGAGCTATTGCCGCCACCGCTGGTGAAGGGGAAAGTCGGGGGGGTCGAAGTGACCGACTCGGCGATGGTGCTGACCTTTCAGCCGCAGGACAGCGGCGCGGTCAAGCTGTTGAAGGTGCCGGAGGTCAAGTCGGAGAACTACATGTTCTATCGCGGTGGGGTACTCCGGTTCGGCAAGCTCACCATGCACGAAACCGATCTCATGATCGTGGACGCGGAGCCCAAGGACCCGTTCGACTTCTTTCTGGATCACTACAACGCCCAACTGGTGGCGGGATACTCTCGAAACACCAAGGACCACGGGTTGATCGTGATGATGCCCGACTACCGCCGGACGCTCGCGCCAGACGGCGGGCGGCTCCAGCCTCCGACCTGATTCATCCCACGTGGGCGATTTGTTCGTCAAGGCGCTGAAGCTGAAGCGGAGCCAGGTTCCTTCCTTCAAGGAATACCCGTTCTCGATTCCTGCCATTCACCATCTCGAGGAGCTTCGGCTCGGATTACCAGTCACCTTCTTCATCGGGGAGAACGGCACCGGAAAGTCGACCCTGCTCGAGGCGATCGCAGTCTGTGCCGGGTTCAATGCCGAAGGCGGGAGCCGGAACTTCCGCTTCGCGACCCGGGAGACCCATTCCTCGCTCACCGAATATCTGCAGCTGGTGCGGTCCGGAATCCGGCCTCGGGACGGCTACTTCCTCCGGGCGGAAAGCTTCTACAACGTGGCGTCGGCGGCGGACGACTACGGCGTGACCCACTGCTATGGGGGCCAGTCGCTACATACTCAGTCGCACGGTGAATCGTTCATGGCTTTGGTGCTCAATCGGCTCAGGGGGAAGGGACTCTACTTCTTCGATGAGCCGGAGTCGGCCCTCTCGCCAACCCGCCAACTCAGCCTCATGGCAGCGATGCAGAATCTGGTCGATAAGGGCTCGCAGTTCGTCATCGCGACCCATTCGCCGATTCTCCTCGGATTTCCCGGAGCTGAGATCCTGCTCTTCGACAGCGGTCCCATCAAGCCGATCGCGTACCAGGATACCGAGCACTATGTGGTGACACGGGCATTCCTCGAACGGCCGGATCGGATGCTGCGGGAGCTGATGGGATCCGACGGCGAGGCCGGGGGTGACTAAAGGCGTCCGAATGTTCCTTCGGAACGTTCCGGATAGCGGACGCTAGAGCGAGTTCAGGAACGCGACAATCGCGGCCTTCTCCTTCTCCGACAGCCCGCCAAACGCATCCCGCGAGCGCGCGGCCTCTCCGCCGTGTGCCTGGATGGCATCTGTCACCGTGAGTGCCCGCCCGTCATGCATGAAGTGCGGCAGCAGCCGGAGTCCCATGAGCGGCTGGGTGCGGAACTCGGCCGGCGCCGCGCCCGGACGGCAGATGTCGGCCAGCTCCGGCCCCATGTCGTGCAGGAGCAAGTCGCTGTAGGCCGCCACCTCGCGGTAGCGCAACGCCGCGACCGGATTGTTTCCAGTCTTGAGACTGGGCACGTGACAGCCGGTGCAGTTGATCTTGGCAAACAAGTTGCGTCCGTCCCTCGCCTGCTTGGTCAGCTCCAGCGGCGCCACCGGCGCCAGCAGCCGAACGAAGGCATCGGTGAGATCCAGCGCTTCCTCCCCGATCTCGGGGTCGGCAACCCGATCGGAATTCGGGACCAAAGGATAGCCGCCGAACGATCCTTCGGTCGGCACCGCGGCACTGGTGATCCCCATCTCGTCACGGAACGCGCCGTCATTGAAGGCGCGGAGCGAGGCCACCGTCGCCTTCCGGCCGAACCGGCCCACTCGGCCGTCCGCGGTCAGATTAGGCCGGCCGCTGATTCCGTCTCTATTGCGGTCGTCGGCATCGGCCAGCGCGAGGAGTGTGGCGTCGGCTACGGCGTCCACCAGCCCCAGTCCGAAGACTGGCGCGCTGGTGCGGAGACCAATTCCACTGGCCCCTGCCGGGAACGGCTCCTTCTCCACGCCTAGTCGGTGGAGGAGAGAGATGAGAGATGCAGTGGAGAAGGTCTGATAGA
>DASRIN010000423.1:0-5209 GCA_035649975.1 Gemmatimonadales bacterium | reverse complement strand
GGGAGACCGATCGCTCGAAGTTCATCGGCCGGGGACGCACGACTCGCGATCCGCTGGCGCTGGAGGTGGACGGCTCGCTCTCGGGGAGCGTCGGCCCGGTGCTGGATCCCATCTTCGCGCTGCGCACCCGGGTCCACCTGGCGCCGGGGAGATCGGAGTCGGTGGCGTTCACCACCCTGGTGGCCGACAGCAGCGAGCACGCGTTCGAGCTGGCCGACCGGTACCGGGATTCCCACGCGGCGCAACGGGCGCTGGATCTGGCCTGGACCTCGAGCCAGGTGGAGCTGCGAGAGTTCAACCTCACGCCGGGCGACGCCGCCGTCTTCCAGGAGCTGGCGGCATATCTGCTCTACGGAAGCCCTGCGCTGCGGCCGGGTCAGGCCCACCTGCGGCGCAACCGCGGTTCGCAGCACCTGCTCTGGGGCATGGGGGTGAGCGGCGACTGGCCCATCATCCTCGCCACCATCGATTCGGCGGACGGACTGCCGACGCTGCGCCAGGTACTGGCGGCCCACCGGTACTGGCGCCGCCGGGGGATGATGATCGACCTGGTCGTGCTCAACGCGCATCCACCCAGCTACCTGCAGAACATGGCGGACCAGGTTACCAACGCAATTTTTTCGACCAGTGATCCGGCATTCATCGATGCACCAGGCGGAGTGTTCGTGCGGCGGCAGGACCTGCTCAACGCCGACCAACTGGTCATGCTGCGCGCCACGGCGCGGGTGCACGTCTCCTGCCAGGGCCAGGCGCTGAGCCGGCTTCTGGCCACGGCGCTGCCCGATGAATCGCTGGACGAGGAGCTGGAGGAGATCTCGCCGCCACTCCGGGCCCCGGCTCGCAGCGATTCTCGGATGGCCCGGGTGGTGCGGAGGATCGGGGCGACACTGCCGTCGGTGCTTTCGCCGCTAGCGTCCCCCGCAGCTTCCCGGCCTTCCCGCAGCTGGCCCGAGCTCGACGACGGCAGCTTGACGCTGGACAATGGCTACGGAGGTCTCGCGCCGGAGGGCGACTACCGCATCCGGGTAGCCGACGGCCTGGTGCCGCCGGCCCCCTGGGCCAACGTCATCGCCAACCCCCATGGCGGGTTCATTGTCACGGAGCGAGGCGGTGGATGCACCTGGGCCGAGAACAGCTACTTCTTCCGGCTTACGCCCTGGCACAACGATCCGGTCAGCGATCCGGCGAGCGAAGTGATCTATCTGCAGGACGAGAACACCGGCGAGCTGTGGAGTGCCACGCCGGGCCCCATTGGAGGAGGTGCCTTCACCGTCCGGCACGGCGCCGGCACCAGCTCGTTTGCTCACCACCACGACGACATCGAGAGTCACCTAAGTCTGGGGCTGGCGCCCGATGCTGCCGTCAAGCTGTCCTTGCTGCGGCTCACCAACCTGGGATCCGAGACCCGCCAGCTTCGGCTTACCACCTATATGGAATGGACCCTCGGGGTGTTGCGGGAACACACCCAACATCAGGTGCACACTCGCTTCGACCGCGACCGCGAGCTACTCCTGGCGACCAACTACTTCGATCCCAACTTCACCGGGTGGACCGCGTTTCACGTCATCAGCGAGCCGGTGAGTGCGTACACCGCGGGTCGCCGGGACTTCATCGGGCGCAACCGCTCGGTGGCGGATCCAGTGGCGCTCCGGGACGGCGGCAACCTCTCGGGGATCACCGGTGCTGGCCACGACCCCTGTGCCGCGCTCCAGGCCTCGATCGAGCTCAAGCCGGGCGAGACTCGGGAGATTGCCATCCTTCTCGGCGCTGCCGGGAGCGAGCGGCGAGCGTGTGAGCTGGCGGAGCAATACCGCGACCCGAGCCGGGCGCGCGCGGCCATCGACCAGACCGTCGCCGGCTGGGACGAACGGCTCTCGGTGATCTCGGTACAAACTCCGGAGCCCAGCTTCGATGCCATGCTCAACCGCTGGACGCTCTATCAAGCGCTTTCCTGCCGGATGTGGGGCCGCTCGGCGCTGTACCAGAGTAGCGGCGCGTATGGCTTTCGCGACCAGCTGCAGGATGTCATGGCGTTCGTCTACTCGGAGCCGGCGCTGGCGCGGGAGCACATCATCCGAGCGGCCGGTCGGCAGTTCCTCGAGGGCGACGTGCAGCACTGGTGGCATCCTCACAGCGGACGGGGGGTGCGCACCCGCTTCTCCGACGACCTGGCCTGGCTGCCGTATGTGGTGGACCACTACGTCGGGGTCACCGGCGATGCCTCGCTGCTCGACGAGATGGTGCCGTTTCTGACTATGCGCCAGCTGGAACCGGAGGAGCACGAGATCTACGACCAGCCGGAGGTGAGCTCAGAGATGGCCAGCATATACCAGCACTGTATCCGTGCGCTCCGGCGGGCCTGCACCACTGGCGAGCACGGGCTGCCGCTGATCGGCATAGGCGACTGGAACGATGGAATGAACCGGGTGGGCATCGGCGGCAAGGGCGAGAGCGTGTGGCTGGCCTGGTTCCTGGCCGCCACGCTGCGGGATTTCGCCGGTCGGGCCGAGGCACGAGGCGACGAAGGGATCGCGGGGGAGTTCCGGCGGCAAGCCGAGCTTTACCTGCGCGCGGTAGAGCAGCATGGGTGGGATGGAGAATGGTATCGCCGGGCGTACTTCGATGACGGGACGCCGATCGGGTCGCGGGAGAACCGGGAGTGTCGGATCGATTCCATCGCTCAGAGCTGGAGTGTGATAGTAGAGGCGGCGGGGCAGCGGGGCGGCGGGGCAGCGGGGCAGAGCGACCGAGGGGCGGAGAGGCGGAGGACCGCGATGAACTCGTTGGAGAAGCATCTGGTGGACAACGATGCCCGGCTGATCAAGCTGCTGACGCCGCCGTTCGACAAGACCGAGCGAGATCCGGGGTATATCAAGGGCTACGTCCCGGGCGTGCGGGAGAATGGGGCGCAGTACACCCACGCAGCGCTCTGGGCGGTGCTGGCCACTGCGCTTCAGGGCGACGGCGACCGGGCCTTCGAGCTCTATCAAATGATCAACCCGCTCACCCACACTCGGACGCGGGAAGAGGTCGAGACATACAAGGTGGAGCCCTACGTGGTGGCCGCCGACGTGTACACCGCCGAGGGTCAGCTGGGTCGAGGGGGATGGACCTGGTACACCGGCTCGGCGAGCTGGATGTACCGGGTGGGACTGGAGGGGATCCTGGGCTTCACCAAACGGGGGAGCCGGCTGTTCATCCAACCCAGAGCCCCGATCTCCTGGTCGGAGTACCGAATCGAATACCGGCATGGAACGGCGGTATACGAGATCGTGGTCGAGAACGAGACCGGCACCGCCTGGGGCGAGGAACCGGTCGAGGTCACGGTCGATGGAACCCTGTCGGCCGATGGAAGCATCGAGCTGTTGGATGACGGGGTACGGCACCAGGTGAGGGTTCGTCGAGCACAACCGATGCCCGAGAGTGAGTCCACCCTTCAGCGCGTCGAGGGCGAGGTCTGAGTGCCCGGCTGAACCCTCGGCAAGACGATCCGCGACATTCTGCCGATCCGGATTTCGCCGGCACGCACGCTGTCGCTCTCGAACTCCTGTACCCCGGTCTGCGGGTTGACGGAGAAGAGCGGATAGAACTGCGGGGTGATCACCACTCTGAGCCGGGGTCCCTGGAGGAATCGGTTGGCGGTCACCAGCCGATCCATCCGAAGGCGCACAGTCTCACCCGGCTTCACCCGCTTCCGGTCGGGTCCACCGTCGCGAAAGCTCGCCCGCTGGAGCGCCGTGCCCGGAGTCGACAGGTTCCAGGCGGTGCCGTCTGGAGCCACGTCGTAGAGCGTGACCCAGAGATCGAAGTCCGGCACCGTCGCGCTCACCGACAGGTCGACCGTAACTCGCCCGATGATCTCGAGTGGCGCGGTGAAGGGTTCGGTCTCGAACACCACTACGCGCGGTCCCCGCTTCAGCGCCCGGTAGTCGTGAGCGCCGAACTTGCCGTCGAAAGGATCGGCGACCGGATGAGCAGGATCGGAGTGGATGACGTGAGCGGTTGGGGAGGACGGAGAACGCTTGATTGGTAGCCCCAGATAGAGAGTATCCGGACGCAGGCCGGGCAGCGGCCACTGGTCCGACGTGCGCCATTCGTTCGCTCCCATTACGAATACCCGAATCCGCGGTTCAGCCGGCCCCGACCCCGATTCCACCTTCCGCAGATTGCGGTCCATCCAGCCCAGCACCAGGCTGTCGTAGTTGAGCGCAGCGGAGGGTCCGAAATCGCGGTCGCCCGCCTTGCTTCGCTTCACGGCCGCGACACCGTGGATCCAGGGCCCGAGAACCAGCGCGTCGCCCGCAGCCTGAAAATTCTCCACCGCCCCACTCGCTCCATACGCCTCGTCGAACCAGCCGGAGAGGTTGAGCACCGCAGCATTCACTCCAGCAGAGCGGCCCTCGAGCCGGGTCCAACTCCACCACGCGTCGCCCGGAGGATGACGCATCCACTCGTAGTACCAGGGCGCCACGCCCTTGAAGTCGGGCAGCTCGAGCAGCGGCCGGAAGCGCCGGGCCTTCGCTCCATCCTGTTCCCACGACCGGGCCGCCTCCTCGTCGGTGCGAGGCCCGGCGACGCCGAGCCGGCGGCGGAGGTCGGGTGCGATGGTGAACCAGGTCCAATCGAGCCAGGAACCATCCCACACGCCGCCCTGATACCAAAAGTTCTCGGGACGAGAGTAGGTCATCGCCGGCACCATCGCCTTGAGCGAGGGCGGACGCTCGATGGCGGCGAGCCATTGGACCGCGCCGGGATAGGAGAGCCCGAAGGTGCCGACCGCGCCGTTGGACCAGGGCTGGCGGGCGGCCCACTCGATGGTGTCGTAGCCGTCCTTGCCTTCCTGGCGGTAGGGATCGAACACGCCGTCCGAGCCGTAGCGGCCGCGGACGTCCTGCATCAGGACAGCGTAGCCTCGGCGTACTGCGGCGCCGACTGTCCCAGTGTCGCCCACATTGTCGCCTGCCCCGTCGGTTCGATTGTAGGGAGTGCGGTATACCAACACCGGGAAGCGCCCGTCGCCCGTCGGACGATAGAGATCGGCGCGGAGGACGACGCCGTCGCGCATGGGGACAGCGAGGCCGGTGTCGGTCTGAACCGGAGACTGCGCGGCGACCGGAATCCCCAGCGCAGCAAGTGCCAGGGTTGCGGCGAGAACTGCCTGATGGTTCACTGCGCCAACATCAGCGGGTCGATGCCCTTCCTCGCATCG
>DASRIN010000422.1:0-19388 GCA_035649975.1 Gemmatimonadales bacterium | reverse complement strand
GCCGGCGGAGCTGGCTCGGGTGCGTACCCTGGAGAGCTTTCGGGAGCGACTGGAGGCCGCGCTGGAGGATGTGAGGGTGGCGGGCGCTCCCGGGGATCCGGTCGGCTTCTGCATGATCCATGAGGACGAGCTCTATCAGCTATACGTCTCGCCGCAGGCCCGAGGCACCGGTATCGCGGCGGCGCTGCTGGCCGACGGGGAGGCCCGTCTCGCCGCCAACGGCACTGCGACGGCATGGCTAGCCTGCGCCATCGGCAATCAGCGGGCGGCCCGATTTTACGAGAAGTGCGGCTGGCGGCGAGTGGGAAACATGATCAACCGGCTGGACACTCCCCACGGCATCTACCCGCTGGAGGTCTGGCGCTATGAAAAGCGCCTCACCCCTACCCCGAAAGACTAAACCACAGAGGCACAGAGGTCACCAGAAGTGTGGTTGGCTTTTTAGCGCGCGAGGCCCGTGAGTTCGCGGGTGATGTTGAAGAGTGCGGTAAATCCGAAGGAGAGAGTGGTGCCGACGACTACGTCGCTTGGTTTGTGATTGTGGTCCCAGGCAAGACTGCCAAAACCACTGGCATATGCCCCAGCCAGGCGAGGTACAGTGAGGGCCCGGGTTCCGTCGGCCCGGCGATCGGTGAAGGTCTCCAGCAGGGCGTGCTCCACCTTGGGCCCGAACCCGCTGCAGTGGCAAGGTTGGTAATCGGTGCTGTAGTGCATGAGAGCGGCGAGGCCGTGACGGACGCTCACCTGCACTGCCGCTTTCCCGGCCCGAGACAAGATTCGCTGGGCCAGAGGGTCGGTCAGATCCTTATTCCAGACCTGATCCACCACACCGCCCCCAACGATGCCGATGAAGGCGCCGGGCCCGGCCAGGTCGTGCAGGTAGTTGGTAAAACGGGCGTTCTCGGTGGTGACGCGAACCGGTGGCGTCGGGCTGGCGGCCTGGGCCGACACTCCGCTCGCCACCGTTGCCAGAGCCGCTACCATGCCGCAGCACCGGATCCCTGAGCGACTCACCGACCCGGGCTTGAATTTCGTCAAACGTCACCTTTCGAAGGGCACTGCTCACAGGTCAGTTAAGCGACCGGCAGGTCGGGCAATATCGCCCCAGTCGACCGGCGGCCACAAGTCCGGAGCTAACTCGTCTCCCCGATCCAGGCCGCCTTGCGGTAGGTCTCCCGGTCGTACAGGTCCGACTGGAGCTTCACGTTGGCCCGGATGTCCCGGTACTCCTCTCGCTGCACTTCCTTCCCGTTCAGCTTGATCACGCAGGTCGGCGCGATCCATCCTTGTGCCAGCGGTCGGTAGTTCTCGAAGGTGATGTCAAGGATGCTGGGCGGCTCGGAGGGGTTCTTCTGGCTCCGGTGCGCCTGAATCAGGCGAACGAAGAGGAGCCGGTCCTGCTCGATCCAGAACTGGTTGCTGGTGGTTTCCCCTTTCGCAGCGCCGACGACCCAGACCTTGGTGCCCTTCCAACTGTCCTCCCGGATCTTGCTCAAGTCGATCGATTGGTCCTTGAGCTGGGCGACGGTGGTTTCCGGCGGCTGGCCGTAGACGTCGAAGCCAAGGGTCATGAGGAGATTCCGGTCCTTGCGGGCCGAGACCCGCTTCCCGCCTTTGAAGACGATGGCAGAGTCGCCCACGTACATGAACGCGTTCATGCTGTCCAGAGGCGCAATGTCGATCCGGAGCTTGCCGGGGACGGTCCCGGCTTCGTACCAGGTCTCGACCGGTCGGTCGGGATAGCTCGTGGTCTGGATGAAGGTGAGGTTCCGGTACCACTTCCCGGCATAGCGGGCGTGCATCTGGCGCACCAGCTCTTCGCCGGAACGGGGCGGATTGGGGTGGCCAAGCAGCATCAAGGGAATCATCAAGGCGAGCAGTCGCACTAGGCCTCCAAGGGGTTAGGCAATCGGAATGGACGGCAGCCCTACGGCGGCTGCGGCACCCGGGTTTCTCGAGGTCACGATTTTCTCAACGGTCTCCGGGATGGTACTCCCGCTCGGTGTGCCCTCGAAGCTGACCCGGATAGAAGTACACATCCCGAAGACCCCCCGTCGCGTACCGCGCCGCCTGATCGTTGAAATGGGGGGATTTGGGATCCCCGCTCTCACCGCCGGGCGACACCGCCTTGGCCCGAACGCTGTCCCGACCGAACTCGACAACGGCTACGAAGGTGTTGCCGTAGGTGCCGTACCTCCGCTTCGACCCCGGGTACTGCCTGGCCCCGAACGAGGCCAGCGAGCCCCACTGGGCCGACGTGAACGGCACCGGCACACTGGGGGCTGAATCGCTGAACGGCTGTACCAGGTCGCCGGTGAGCCGCTGGAAGCGGTTGATCTGGCCCCATGGCTTCTTCCAGGTGCCGAACTCTCGGATGAGCCGGTTGCACGCGATGAGAAGGGCCGCCAGAGGCTGACCCGTCCCGCTCTCCGCTCGGGCCTCTCCCCAATACACTGCGAGGGAAGTCGGAACCGAGCTCGCGGACCAGCGATAGTCCCAATCCTTGAGCACCCCGATTGGCTGCTCCAGCTTCCGTTTGATCGATCCTCCAGGTTCTGAAGAGTCATAAGCAGCCACAAGTTGAGGAATCAGCCGGGCGAATGCCGGTAGATAGGGATCGAACGCCGCATCCCGCAGCCGGTCCGGGGTGAAATCCTTGCGGCCCTCCAGCACCATGATGGCGTGCTCCCCCCGCGGACTCTCGCCGGCATTGTCCATGTACGCTGGGAAGTCGCTCCGCCGCGGGCTGTACCGGCCCGCCGCCGAATAGGGCCAGTTGTTCACGTTCTGGATCCAGCCGTTGGGCGGATCGATCACGTGGGGACTGTCCTTGATGCCATGCACGCCCTTCCATTCGGTGGCGGGATCGCTGCCATCCACCGGCTCGGTCCAGTCGAAGCGGTCGTCTCGCCGGGGGACGAACTGGGGATGGAAGTACGCGATGTGCCCGTCAGCATCGGCGTAGACCGTGTTGTTGGATGAGTTGGCGTGCAGTTCCATCACCCTCTGGTACTGGGACAGGTTGCGCGCCTTGGTCCGGAGCCAGGACTGGCTCAGCGCCTGGATCGGCTTCTGCATCAGCCGCACGGTAATGAATCGGCCTTCCTCGATCCGCACCACCGGCCCGTGATGAGTCCGCATGACGCTGAAGGTCTGACTCTTCATCCCTTCCTTCGTCCGATAGGGGACCTTGATCTTTTTGATACCAAGCGGCCGCTCCTTCCCGCCATATCGATACCAGAGCCCTGACTCGATTTTCTTCAGAACTGTCTCCCGGTACTCGTCGATCGCGTCGGCTCCGGTCGAAGTGTGCATCCAGCCCAGCCGGTCGTTGAACCCCTGATAGATGAAGAACTGCCCCCACGTCGCTGCACCGTAGGCGTTCAGCCCCTCGTCGCTTGTCATCTGCAGTTCGGAGCGAAAAAAGAAGGTCGTATGGGGATTGATCAGCAGGAGAGCACGGTGATTCACCGTATTGGCTGGAGCGATGGCAAACCCATTGGAGCCCGATTTGACCGGCTGGAGGGCCGAGTCTGCTGGCACAGGAGGCTCGGCCCACCTTCCATACAAATCCTTCAATCGATCGAGAGAGATGCTCTCGATGTCGCCACCGATACTGCCCTCGGTGAAGCTGAGCGCCATCCAGGGATCAAACCGGGTGATCACCCGCGGCTTCACCTCCGGATGCGTGTTCAGGTAGTAATTGAGCCCGTCGGCCCAGGCTGACATCAGCCGGCGCAACCATGCTGGGCTCCGCGCATAGGTCGCCCGCAGGCTGTCCGGATCGATGAACAGCTTCATCCGGAGGTCCTGCCAGATGGCGCGCTCGCCCTCCGCCTCGGCCAGCCGCCCCAGCGCGTTGAGATAGTTGGTCTCGATCCGGTTGAAGTCGTCCTCCGCCTGGGCGTAGATCATCCCGAACACCGCATCGGCGTCGGTCTTCCCCCGGACGTGGGCTATGCCCCAGTCGTCCCGGGTGATGGTGACGGCCCGGGCCTGCCGCTCCCACCGGCCGGCATCTGCTGTCGGACTCTGCTGGCTTGACCCCTGGACGATGGCTAGCGTTACGAGAACCGGAACGAGAGACATGACTTTGCCGTGTTGGTTGCATGCATTCGATTGCACTACTGTCAGACCACCCTACCGAATGACATAATTAAGCATCCGGAGGGTTCCCATGAAAATTTGCCTAGAGGCTAGAGTGCGCCGCCTCTTATTTCTGTGCGCGGGCCTGGCTATGATTGCCGCCTGCTCCGATGGCTCGGGGCCGGCATTCGGAACCTGCCGGCAGACCGGGGAATTCGGGAATTATGGCTGTGCCAAGGTGGAGGGCGTGGCACGAAGCCCGGCCGGAGCTCCACTGGCAGGGGTTCAGGTGACGCTCTCTGCGGCAGAGAATTCCGGCGCGTTTGATGCGCCGGTGGATGAGACTGATGAAACAGGCTCGTACTCACTGGAGATGCATGACTACGGTGGGTCCCCAAGCGGGGGACCGACGTCGGATACTGTGGCAGCCAACCTGTACGCGTACCACCTGACCGATCCCCTCTCGACCCCATCCCTTGGCGGCCCGGTACCGGTGCAACTGACGTTCGTTCCATTGGGAGAGCTGCCCGAGGTCGTGGAAGTGGATATCACTATCGACGTGATCCAGTAAGCGGTGGCTTCCTCCTCCAAGAAAACCGGACTCCCGCGCGATGGCGCCAGACTCCGGAAGCTCGCCCTCTCCTATCCGGAGGCTCAGGAGGACATGCCCTGGGGCCATCATGCCATCAAGGTGAAGGGAAAGTCCTTCGTCTTCCTGGCCGTCGACGGAGAGACCTTCTCCCTCTCAGCGAAGCTGCCCTCCTCCGCTGATGTCGCAGTAAAGCTTCCCTTCGCTTCACCCACCGAATACGGGCTGGGCCGGAGCGGATGGGTCACCGCCCGATTCCCCCGCTCCGCCAAGGTGCCGGTCACTCTGCTCCAGCTCTGGATCGACGAGAGCTACCGGGCAATCGCGCCCAAGCGGTTGGTGGCCCAGTTGCCCGGCTGACCCCGCTCGATGGCGGTCTCCCTTCCCTACCGGTTCGACACCAGTCCCGTCATTAAACTGATCCTGCGCGGCGTCCTGGGCCTCCTCCTGGTGGTCATCGCGGGGATGCTGTACTCACTCCTGGTGACCCACGATCAGGTAGCGGCGGTGCAGCTTCTGCTGGTAACGGTGATCATCCTGTACTTCGGGCGACTCTTTCTTGGAAACCTGGAGACCTCCCGCGGCACCATAGATCGCGATCAGGTTCTGGTCGATCCCATCAGGCTCTACGGCGTCCGGTTGCACGGACCCGCGGGCCGGTTTCCCCTTGGTCGATTTCAAGCTGTCAGAGTAGAGCGCATGTTGCCTCCCGAATTCGCTCAGGGCCGGAGCCACGAGCGGGTCGTGCTGCTCGGAACCGAGGGCACTCCCGACATTCTCATTGCGCGAACCTCGGACGACACGGGTCGGGTCTTGGGGCGGGAGCTGGCCACGGTCCTTGGATTGAAGTATGAGGAGGAAAGAAGGCCGTATTAACACTAGGGATGACGAACGGCAGTTTGGCTCAGGCAAGCACGCATCTCCTCCAGTACATTAGTGATCCCAATGACCAAGCCGGATAGGAGTTCGGGGGAGTCGGGTCCCCACTGGCACGCGCTGCTGGCGCCGCTCCCGGAGGATGCGGTGCCGGAGCGGAAGCCGGTCGGCTCGCCCGAGGTGCTGGCTACTCCAGCCGGTCGGTCCATTGCCGGGTGGGAGCAGCTCACCATCAACCTCTCGGCGGGACCGGCCGGACTCCGATCCGTGCTGGTAGTGCTCGATGCCGGCGGCGCACTGCTCAGCGCCGGTGATTCGGTGCTTTACCGCAGCGGTGAGGCCGACCGCGCCACGATTCTGCATCTGAGCGTGGGCGGCCGGTTCGAACCTGATGGCAGCTTCCACGGCACCCGCTGGCACTCGGTAGCAATCGAGCCCGGCAGCGAGGAGGAACCGGAGTGGGAGTCCACGCCGAGCGCGCCCAGCGAGGAGGACGTCGAGGCTCTGCGCACTCTGGTCGCCGAGGTCATTCGGCGGCAACCTTAGACCGCGACCCGACGGTTCACGACCCTTTCGGAGGCATGGTCCAATCATGAGCGGCGTTGCCTGGCACTTGGCTCAGGTCAATATCGGCCGGGCCCGAGGGGCGATCACCGACCCCGTCATGCAGGGCTTCGTAGCCAAGCTGGACGAGATCAACGCCCTGGCTGAGCAAACACCCGGATTCGTCTGGCGGCTGCAGACCGAGGACGGAGACGCCACGGCAATCCGGCCCTACGGCGACGAGCGCATCATGATCAACATGTCGGTCTGGGCCGATCTCGAGGCGTTACGAGGTTATGTGTTCCGGAGCGCGCATGCCGCAGTCATGCGCCAGCGGCGGGAGTGGTTCGAGCGCTTCGAGGGTGTCTTCCAGCAAGCCTTCGATCCCGAAGGGCACCCCTTCGTCCGCGAGCGCCACCTGGGACGACGCCTGTCCCACCACCTGATCTGAGCCCTCCATGAACCGAACCACAACCAAGTCGTATCCGGCCATCAATCTGGATGAGAAGCTCCAGATGATCGGCGAGCAGTGGAGCCCGAGAGTCGTCGCTGAGCTCAACGACTACCAGTTCAAGCTGGTGCGGATCGAGGGCGACTTCGTCTGGCACGACCATCCCGAGACCGACGAGGCGTTCCTGGTTCTCGATGGCGAGCTCCGGATCGACTTCCGCGACGGCGCGGTCACCCTCGGTCCCGGCGAGCTCTTCGTGGTGCCCCGGGGTGTCGAGCACAAGCCCTTCGCCGAGAAGGAGGTCAAGCTGCTGTTGATCGAGCCGCGTGGCGTCCTCAACACCGGGCATGCTGGCGGCGAGCGCACCGCGGCGAACGACGTCTGGATCTAGGCTTGCCGGCCGGCGGTGCCGATTCCCGATCAGAGACTTCATAACCAGCGGATCAGCCGCCCTCGGGGGCGCGACCCGGCGCGGATAGTTGCCTGGCTTGGCGCCGTTCAGGCTCAGGAATACGGCCCGGCCAAATGGGCGCTCGGCCTTCGCATGTCGCCCGGGATGACCGATAAGGCGCTCGACCGGGCGCTCGACCGGGGAGCCATCCTCCGGACCCACGTGCTTCGTCCCACCTGGCACTTCGTTACCCCAGCCGATATCCGCTGGATGCTCGAGCTGACAGCGCCCCTCGTCCATCGGAGGATGTCGACCTACGACCGCCAGCTGGGCCTGGATACCGCCGTCATGACTCGCGCGGCCGGTATCTTCGAGCGTGCTCTCGGGGACCACGGCTGTCTGACCCGCCGCGAGCTGGGAACCCATCTCCAGCGCGCCGGATTACCCAGCAGGTCGATGGAGCTGGGACACATCGCGATGTACGCCGAGCTCGAGGGACTCATCTGCAGCGGCCCCCGTCGCGGCACGCAGTCCACCTACGCCCTTCTGGAGCACCTTGCCCCCGGCGCACCGCGTCTGTCCCGGGAAGAGGCGCTGGCAGAGCTGGCCGAACGGTTTTTCCGTAGTCATGGTCCCGCCACAGTCCGGGACTTCGTCTGGTGGTCGGGCATTGGAACCCCTGACGCTAAGCGAGCTCTGGAGATGATCCGGGCGAGGCCGCAGGAGGTCGGCGGGATCAGGTATTGGACGGTCGGGCGGAGCCTCCAGCCCGGCGCTCGCCGCAAGCCGGCGGTGGATCTCCTGCCCATCTACGACGAGTACCTCGTGGCGTACCGGGACCGGCAGGTAGTGCCCCACGCCCTGTACGCCAACTCCCTGGTAAGCTTTCGCCATGCGCTGGTGGTGGATGGCCAGGTGGCCGGCACCTGGAGAACGGGTCTGACCCCGAGGGGCATGGTATTGGACGTGGAGAGCCCTCGAGCGCTCACCGGGAGTGAGAAGCGCGGGCTGTCCCGGGCGGTCGAGCGCTACCGACGCTTCCTGGGTGTTCCGGTGAAGCTCACCGTCGGGCGGAAAGGCTGATCCGGAGATCCATGGAGCGAATCGTTCTCCGCCTCTCCCGGCGGTACCACTACCGCAAGCTCACGGTCGGCCTCGCTCTCCTCGGCGTCGGGGCCGGGCTCATCGTGCTCGAGCTCCCAGCCTGGATCGGCTGGTCGCTGGCGGCGCTGGGCGGCGTGCTCGCCCTGATCCAGCTGCGCGCGCTGGGTGAAGAGGTGGAGCGGGTGGTCATCGACGATTCCGGGATCCGGGACAGCATTCTCCCGGTAGGCGTGATCGGCTGGAACGAAGTTCGCGCCGCATCAGTGCAGGAGATCGGAGGCGTTGCGGTAGTTGCCCTTCAGCTCCACGACCCCGAGCGGGTCATTCGCCGGCTACCTCCGGCACGCCAGTTCATCGCCCGGAAGGCAATAGAGTCAGGACTGCCAGGCGTATATCTCACTCTGGTCGGGACCGATGGCGTCCCTGAGCGCATCGCCGAAGCGATCAACCGTCGCGCCGAGAGCGGCCGATAGAATGTCACTGGAAACCTGGGAGCTGTTGAGCTATGTGGTGACAGTCATAGGCCTCCCCCTCGCCATCGCCGTCTTTTTCTTCGAGCAGAGGAAGGAACGGGAAAATGAGGACGAGGAGGTGTACCAACTGCTCTCAGACAACTACCAGGATTTCCTCAAGGTGGCACTGGCCAACCCAGACCTCAAGCTGTTTTCCGCCGAGGCGACTCCGTCGCTCACCGAAGAGCAGAACGAGCGGCTGATCATAATCTTCGAGATGCTAACCTCATTGTTCGAACGAGCCTACCTGCTGCTGTATGACAAGAACATGTCGCCCAACCAAGCTCGACGCTGGCACTCGTGGGAGGACTACATCCTGGAGTGGTGCCGCAGGTCTGACTTCCGCTCCCGGATGCCGCAACTCCTGAGCGGTGAAGACCCCGGCTTCGTGCAGTACGTCGAGCGACTCGCCGGCCCTGGCCGTAGCGGCTGAGAGACCGCCTCTGCTCGTTACAATGCCGCGGAATCTTGCGATGTAGAATTATCTCTGATCAACGGGGAGAGAGAGTCCGTGTCCGCCCAGCGGCGCAGTGAACGCGAGGAGCACGCATGAGCAACATCGTGGTATCGGAGTTCGTGACACTGGACGGCGTCATGGAGGCACCGGGTGGTGAGCCCGGTCATCCCCACAGCGGCTGGGTCTTCGACTTCATGAGTGACGACCAGCTGCGGTACAAGCTGGAGGAGACGCTCGAGGCGGAGTCGCTCCTGATTGGGCGGGTTACCTACGAGTCGTTCGCCGACGCCTGGCCCAGCCGGACGGGTGAGTTTGCTGGCAAGATGAACGCCATGCCCAAGTACGTCGTCTCTACCACCCTGCGGGACCCGGAGTGGAACAACACGGTGGCGATCGGAAATGACGTGATCGGCCAGATCAGGCGGCTCAAGGAACGCCACGGGGGACCGGTGCTGGTTAGCGGCAGCCGAACCCTGGTGCACACCCTGATGGAGCACGACCTGGTGGATGAATGGCGGCTCATGGTGTTCCCGGTGATCCTCGGCAGCGGGCGGCGGCTCTTCCCCGAGACTCCGTCCAAGACAGTGCTGCGGCTGGTAGACACTAAGCCGTTCAGCTCCGGCGTGGTGGTGCAGACCTATCACCCGACGACCAGGGACCAGCCGGGATGGTCCGACCAGCGACTGGAGGAGCAGCTTCGGGAGGCTCGCCGCTAGAGTGAACGCGATCGAAACCCATGGGTTGATCAAGACCTTCGGCGATACCCGCGCCCTGGGCGGAGTGGATCTCCGTATCCGGGAGGGCTCGGTCTACGGGCTGCTGGGGCCCAATGGCGCCGGCAAGACCACAACCATCCGCATTCTCGCGACGCTCCTCCGCCCCACCGCCGGAACGGCGACGGTGCTGGGCCATGACGTGGTGCGTGAACCCGGCGCGGTGCGAGAGAAGGTGAGCCTGACTGGGCAATACGCCTCGGTAGATGAGGACCTTACCGGCACAGAGAACCTGGTGCTGATCGGGCGGCTGCTGGGGCTCTCCTGGCACGACGCGTGCCGACGCGCATCGGAACTGCTCGAGGCCTTCGGCCTGAGCGAAGCAGGCGGCCGACAGGTGCAGACCTATTCCGGCGGCATGCGCCGGCGGATCGACATCGCGGCCAGTCTGATTGCGATTCCGGAGATCCTCTTCCTGGACGAGCCCACCACCGGACTCGACCCGCGAAGCCGGAACCAGGTGTGGGAGCTGGTGCGCCGGATCGCAGAAGAGGGGACTACCGTACTGCTTACCACCCAGTACCTGGACGAGGCCGATCGGCTGGCCGAGCGGCTGGCGGTGATCGACCACGGAAAGGTCATCGCCGAGGGAACCAGCCGGGAGCTCAAGGCTCTGGTGGGCTCGAACGCGCTGCACCTTCGGCTGGCGAGCCCTAATCAACGCGAGCTGGCGGAGGAGCTGGTCAACCGCATTCTGGGCGACGGGCTCCTGCCGGCGGCCGATCCCAGCGAGCTGGCCGCCCGGCTGGAGAGTCCGGCGCAGGCGGTCGACCTGCTGGCGGCGCTGACTCAGCGGGGCATCGAGGTCGCCGAATTCTCAGTGGGCAATCCCAGTCTGGACGAAGTGTTCCTGGCGCTTACCGGCCAAACCTCGGAGCATCCGGTTCCGGAGGAGGCCCGGTCATGACCACCGATGTCCTGCTTCCCTCGGGCGAGCGCACCCACCAGCTGCTTGCCATGCGGGCTCGCCCCAAGCCGGCATCGGCCTTGTCAGCAGTGGCGACGCTGGCCTGGCGCGCCATGCTCAAGATCAAGCACGTGCCGTTCCAGCTGTTTGACGTCACCGTGATGCCGATCATGTTCACGCTTCTCTTTACCTACATCTTCGGCGGGGCGCTCGCAGGATCGCCGCGGCAGTACATCCAGTACCTCCTGCCCGGGATCCTGGTGCAGACGGTCGTCTTCATCACGGTCTACACCGGGATGGGCCTCAACGGTGACATTCAGAAGGGTCTGTACGACCGGTTCCGTTCTCTCCCGATGTGGCAACCGGCCCCGCTGCTCGGCGCCCTGGCGGGCGACCTGTTTCGGTACTCGATGGCCGCCGCGCTGATCCTGATCGTGGGGTTCATCCTCGGGTTCCGGCCCCAGGGCGGGGTCATCGGCGTGCTGCTGGCCGTGGTGATGGTGCTGGTCTTCGCCTTTGCCCTCTCCTGGCTCTGGATCATCGTTGGGATGTTGGTCCGCACGCCGGAGTCGGTCATGACGACGAGCTTCATCTTCCTGATGCCGCTCACCTTCGCCAGCGACATCTTCGTCAAGCTCGAGACCATGCCGGGCTGGCTGCAGGAGGTGGTGGGCCGGAACCCGGTGACCCAGTTGGCCAACGCGTCTCGCCAGCTAATGCACGGAGAGGCTGCTGGCAGCGCCGTGTTCCGGGTCCTGGTCGCTTCGGCGCTCATCGTGATGGTCGCGGCACCGATCGCCATGCGGATGTATCGGAAGGAACGGTAAGCGCCGTCCAGACCTCTTGTGCACCGCAGTTCCGCGAGCGACTATCTCCCTACCAGGCTCAATCTTACAACCTAGGCACGATCAGAACTCCGCCGACGCCTTCCGGGAACTCTCCGAGGTGCACCATGCGTTACCACGCTCTGTTGAGTTGGACCTGCCTTGGGTTCGCCGGGTGCAAATCCGAGACCCCAGCACCGCCGCCGCCGCCGGAAGTCACCGTGGCCGAGGTCAAGGCCGAGCAGATAACCGAGTGGGATGAATACCAGGGAGAGTTCGAGGCGGTGGACGCCGTTGAGGTCCGCCCCCGGGTCTCGGGATACCTGGTGCGCGTAGCATTCACCGAGGGGAAAGAGGTGAAGAAGGGCGATGTGCTGTTCGAGATCGACCCGGAGCCCTATCAGGCCACGCTGGATCAGCGGCAGGCGGATCTTACCCGGGCTCGTGCTCGCCTAGCCCTGACCGAGCGGGACGCGAAGCGCGGCGAAGGCCTGGTCCGGGCCCAAGCGATCTCCCAGGAAGAGATGGATACCCGTCTTACCCTGCTGTCCGAGGCACGAGCTGCAGTAACCGCAGCAGAAGCCGCCCTCCGCGCCGCCAGACTGGATCTGGGCTACACTAAAGTCCGCGCGCCGGTGGATGGCAGGAGTGGGCGGGCCGAGGTGACGGAGGGCAATCTGGTCGCCTCCGGTCCCGCTGGATCAACTCTGCTCACCACCGTGGTCTCCCTGGACCCGATTTACGTCTATTTCGAAGGCGATGAATCCGCCTACCTCCGGTACAACCAGCTCGACCGCGCCGGCGAGCGTCCGAGTAGCCGGAGGGCCGCCAACCCAGTCCAGATCGGCCTGGCCAATGAACAAGGCTATCCTCATCGGGGCCGGATGGACTTCGTGGACAACCGACTGGATCAGGCTACCGGCACCATTCGAGCTCGGGCGGTCGTCTCGAACAAGCAGCGGCTGTTCACCCCGGGAATGTTCGCCCGGGTACGCCTGATCGGCTCCGGAGTCCGGCAGCTCACCACCATCCCCGAAGCCGCAGTCAGCACCGACCAGGACCGCAAGTACGTCTTCGTTTTGGCCGGCGACTCAGTGGTCTACCGCGGTGTCACGCTGGGCCGGCAGATAGAAGGACAGCGCCGTGTCATCCGCACCGGCCTGGAGGCCGGCGAGAAGGTAGTGATCGACGGATTCGCCCGGATCCGTCCCGGCGTAAAGGTCAAAGCAACCGAGGCTCCTCCCCCTGAGAGCGCAGCTGCAGCAGCCGATTCCGGGGCTAATCAGTGAACATTTCCCGGTTCTTTATCGATCGGCCGATCTTCGCGGCCGTGCTGTCGATCGTTATCACCGCGGCGGGGCTCCTGTCCATGCAAGCACTGCCCATCAGTGAATACCCCGAGGTGGTCCCACCGACGGTCCAGGTCCGGGCCGTCTTCCCGGGCGCCAGCCCGGAGACCACGGCCCAGACGGTTGCTACGCCGCTCGAAGAGCAGATCAACGGTGTCGAGAGGATGCTCTACATGTCCTCCCAGGCTACCGCCGACGGCGTGATGCAGCTGACGGTGACCTTTGCCCTCGGCACCAATGTGGATCTGGCTCAGGTGCAGGTGCAGAACCGGGTCAATCAGGCGCTGCCTCGACTTCCCGAGGAGGTGCGGCGGCTCGGGGTGACCGTGGTCAAGAGCTCCCCCGATCTGACGATGGTCGTCCACCTGACCTCCCCAAACCGGCGGTATGATCAGCTGTATCTGCGGAACTACGCTCTGATTCAGATTCGCGACGTGCTGGCCCGGCTGCCGGACATGGGTAACGTCCGAATCTTCGGCGGCGGAGACTACGCCATGCGGATCTGGCTCGACCCGGCCAAGGTCGCGGCCCGCAACCTGACCGCCGCCGAGGTGGTGCGGGCGGTGCAGCAGCAGAACGTCCAGGTCTCCGCCGGCATTCTGGGCGGCCCCCCGCTCACCGAGCAGGTGCCCTTCCAGCTCACCGTCAACACCCAGGGCCGGCTGCTGGATGAGGAAGAGTTCGGCTCGGTGGTGATCCGCACCGGGTCCCAGGGCCAGCTCACCCGGCTGCGCGACGTCGCCCGAGTCGAGCTGGCCGCCCAGGACTATGGGCTACGGTCCAGCCTGGACCTCGAGCCCGCCGTCCCCATCGCCGTCTTCTTGCTTCCGGGCGGAAACTCGCTTCGCCTCGCCGACCAGGTCAGGAGCACGATGGCGGAACTGTCCCAGAACTTCCCCGAGGGCATCCAGTATCAGATCGTCTATGATCCCACCGTCTTCGTGAGCGAGTCCATCCGCGAAGTCGTGATTACGCTGTTCGAGGCGGTGCTGCTGGTGGTGCTGGTCGTGGTCCTGTTCCTGCAAACCTGGCGGGCCTCGATCATCCCCTTGGTCGCGGTGCCGGTCTCCATCATCGGCACCTTCGCGGCCATGCTCGCCTTCGGGTTCTCCATCAACACGCTCACCTTATTCGGCCTGGTGCTCGCCATCGGCATTGTGGTGGACGATGCCATCGTGGTAGTGGAGAACGTGGAGCGCAACATCGAGTTGGGACTGGAGCCGAAGCAGGCGGCATACAGGGCGATGGAAGAGGTGACCGGGCCGATCATCGCGATCGCGCTCGTGCTCTGCGCGGTATTTGTCCCGGTGGCGCTGGTGCCCGGGTTCACCGGCCAGTTCTACCGCCAGTTCGCCCTCACTATCGCGTTCTCCACCGTTATTTCCGCATTCAACTCGCTGACCCTGTCGCCGGCCCTGGCAGCGCTGCTGCTACGGCCGCAACACGCGTCCCCCGACCGGCTGACCCGGGTAATCGACCGGCTCCTGGGATGGCTGTTCCGGCCGTTCAACCGAGCCTTCAAGGCCGGTTCGGAACACTACGGCCGCGGCGTCGAGCGACTCGCCACCCGGCCAGGTGCACCCCTCCTGGTATACGCCGGACTGCTGGTCCTCACGGTGCTGGTCTTCCGGCTGGTGCCCGCCGGATTCATCCCCCAGCAGGACAAGCAATATCTCGTCGGCATCGCCCAGCTACCCGACGCCTCGTCGCTCGACCGCACCGACTCCGTGCTCACCAAGATGACCCGCATCGCGCTCGACCATCCGGCGGTCGATCACGCGGTCCGGTTCGCCGGCCTCTCGGTGAACGGCTTCGTCAATGCACCGAACCAGGGGATCGTGTTCTTCCCGCTCAAGCCCTTCGAGGAGCGGGCCGAGCCGGAGCTGCAGGGCCAGGCGGTGGCTCAGGCGCTGAATACGAAGTTCAGTTCTATCAAGGAGGCGTTCGTCGCGGTGTTCCCGCCGCCAGCGATCCAGGGACTCGGCTCCACCGGCGGGTTCAAAATGCAGGTGCAGGATCGGGCGTCACTCGGTAGCGCCCAGTTGTTCCAGGCTGTCCAGGCCCTGACCGGGCAGGCCAACCAGCAGCCCCAGCTGCGTGGCGTGTTCTCCAGCTTCCGAATGAACGTGCCCCAGGTATGGATCGACATCGACCGGGAGCGGGCCCGCCGCCAGGATGTGGCCCTCCCCGATCTCTTCTCCACCCTCGGCGTCTACCTCGGCTCGGCGTACGTAAACGACTTCAACCGGTTCGGGCGCACCTACCAGGTAGTGGCCCAGGCCGACGGACCGTTTCGGAGCCAGATCGAGGATATCAGCAATCTGCGGGTGCGAAACGCTGCCGGGAACATGGTGCCCCTCGGCGCGCTGGCTCGCACCCGGGAGACGTTCGGGCCCGACCAGATGATTCACTACAACTCCTTCCCCGCCGCCGATATCAACGGCAGCATCGCGGCGGGGGTCAGCTCCGGCCAGGCGGTGGAGCTCATGGAACGGCTGGCGGCTGAAACGCTTCCCCGTGGGATGGGATTCGAATGGACCGAGCTCACCTTCCAGCAAGTGCAAGAGGGGGCGACGCTACTCCTCGTATTCCCCATCTCGATCCTGCTCGCCTTTCTGGTGCTGGCGGCGCAGTACGAAAGCTGGTCGTTGCCGCTGGTGGTGATCCTGATCGTTCCCCTCTCGGTTCTGGCGGCCATGGCAGGCGTGTGGCTCACGGACGGCGACAGCAACATCTTCACCCAGGTAGGCCTGGTCGTACTCGCGGGACTGGCCTGTAAGAACGCCATCCTCATCGTGGAGTTCGCCCGCGAGCTCGAGCTTCAGGGTCGGAGCATCCTCGACGCGGCGCTGGAAGCCTCCCGCATCCGGCTGCGGCCCATCCTGATGACCTCACTGGCGTTCATCATGGGGGTAGTACCGCTGGTGATCTCTACCGGAGCCGGATCCGAGATCCGGCGAGCCCTGGGCGTGGCGGTGTTCGCCGGGATGCTGGGGGTGACGATCTTCGGTCTGGTCATCACTCCAGTGCTGTACGTAGTGATCCGGTCGCTGGTCACCCGCCGGTCACCGACCGCGGTGCCGCACCAGCAGCCGGTGCCCGGAGCGGCGGTGGCGCACGGGGGCTAGGCATTATGGCCCCCATCTCGAGGGTCGCGTCGGTTGATCTGATCCGAGGCGCCGTGATGGTGCTGATGGCGATCGATCATGTCCGGGTCTACTCCGGCCTTCCACCGGGCGGCCCCACCCCGGGCATCTTCTTCACCCGCTGGATCACCCACTTCTGCGCCCCGGCCTTCATCCTCCTGGCCGGCACCAGCGCCTACTTCTACGGCCGTCGGCACCCGGACCTCCCTCGCTTCCTGCTCACCCGTGGGCTCTGGCTGATCCTGCTCGAGCTCACCGTCATCCGGGTGGCCTGGACCTTCAACTTCGACTTCCAGCACTACCTGTTAGCGGGGGTGATTTGGGTGATCGGCTGGTGCATGATCGTCATGGCAGGGCTGGTACGGCTGCCCTTGCCCGCCATCACCACCATCGGCATCGCCATCATCGCGCTGCACAATGCGGTGATGCCGGCACTGCTCCCCTACCTCCCGGTGTGGCTCCGGAGCATTCTCTATACCGCGTTCCTGGATCCACCGATCGGGCCGCTGATGGTGCTGTACTCGCTCATTCCCTGGGTCGGCGTCATGGCCGCGGGCTACGCCTTCGGCCAGGTCCTGACCCTGGAGCCGGCCCGGCGCAACCGGATCTGCTACACGCTCGGCCTCAGCGCCACCGCGCTGTTCCTGTTCCTCCGGGGAACCAACCTGTACGGCGATCCCATCCCCTGGACCGCAGACATCGAAATGCCGGTGCTGCTCTCCTTCCTCAACACCACTAAGTATCCGGCTTCGCTCAGCTTCCTGCTTATGACCCTGGGGCCGACCATCGCCTTGATGCCACTGCTCGAGCGGGCGCGCAGCCGGCTCGCCCGCTGGGTAACCGTGTTCGGCCGAGTGCCGTTCTTCTATTATGTGCTCCACATCCCGCTGATTCACGCCCTGGCGCTGCTCGTCTCCTGGATCCGCGAGGGGGCGGTGAATCCCTGGCTCCTCGCCAACCATCCGATGGGCAACCCGCCTCCGCCCCCGGGCTACACCTGGAGCCTGGGCCTGCTCTACTTGGTCTGGGCTGTCGCCATCCTGATGCTCTACTTCCCCTGCCGCTGGTTCGCCGACCTCAAAGTCCGACGCCAGGATCCCTGGCTTCGCTATCTGTAGTCGAGTATTCTCGGCCGCATTTTGCGCATACGCCAAACCGGAGCACACTGATGGGCAAGGGCCGGATGGAGGCCTTCAGCGACGCGGTAGTGGCCATCATCATCACCATCATGGTTCTCGAGCTGCGCCCGCCCCACGACAGCGAGCTGCATGCCTTGCGCCCCCTGATTCCGGTGCTGCTGAGTTACGTGCTCAGCTTCATCTATCTCGGCATCTACTGGAACAACCATCACCACCTGCTCCACGTCGCCCACCGGGTGACCGGCTCGATTCTCTGGGCCAACCTGCACCTCCTGTTCTGGCTCTCGCTGGTCCCCTTCGTCACCAGTTGGATGGGTGAGAATCCCCAGGCTTCGACCCCAGCGGCGCTCTATGGCCTCGTACTCCTCATGGCGGGCATCGCCTACTTGATCCTTCAGCAGCGGATCCTCCAGGCCGAGGGGCCTGACTCCCTGCTGAAGCAGGCGGTCGGAGGGGATCTCAAGGGAAAGATCTCGCCTCTCCTCTACATCCTCGCGATCGGGGGCGCGTTCATATACCCCTGGCTAGCCCACGCGATATATGTCCTGGTCGCACTCATGTGGCTTATTCCTGATCGGCGGATCGAGCGGGCCCTGGCCGATCCCCAACGATCAGTTCATTCCTGATCGTGGAACACGATCAGCTATTTCGGAATATCATGTTACTGGGCGCAGCATTTGTGGTTCCTATCGCCGCGTTCTATCGCGTCCGATCTCGAACCAGCGAGAGACTCGACCGAAAACAGGAAGGGCTCTTCCTGCTATTAGGTATCAGGCTGGTGGGATTACTAACGATCGGATCGTTGATTGCTTTTCTCATCGATCCCACGAGCATGGCATGGTCGGCCGTCCCCATCCCGCTCTGGGCTCGCTGGGCGGGAGTCGCCATCGCCGCAGCGGCGGCCTCGCTCTGGCTCTACACTTTTCATCATCTCGGGAGGAATCTCACCGACACGGTGGTAACCAGAAGGGAACACAGCCTGGTGACCAGAGGACCGTATGCTTATGTGCGCCATCCCTTCTATGTAGCCGTCGCCTTGCTGGTCATCGCCAACGCACTGACGACGGCCAACTGGTTCATCCTTGCTTCCGGACTTACCCTGTTTTCCCTGCTGGTGATTCGAACCGATATCGAGGAAGCCAAACTTGTGGAACGCTTTGGTCACGAGTATCTGGACTATATGCGAAATACGGGACGGTTCTTCCCAAAGGGCTGGAGTTGAAGGACAGACGTCTAGGCCGGGAACCAGGCGTGGCCAGGTTGCGCTTCAGGATCGCGATATCGCTGGATGGCTACACCGCCGGGCCGGAGCAGAGCGTGGCAAATCCGCTCGGCATCGGCGGCGAGCGGCTCCACGAGTGGGTCTTCCCGCTGGCCGTCTGGCGGAAGCCGCACGGCCTCAAGGGCGGCAAGGTCAACCAGAGCACGCCGGTGATGGAGGACTTGCTGTCGAACCTCGGCGCCACCATCATGGGCCGGAACATGTTCGGGGGGCATCCGGGCGGATGGGACCGGGAGAACCCCTGGAAAGGCTGGTGGGGAGACGACCCGCCATTCCACCATCCGGTGTTTGTGCTCACGCACCATGCCCGCCCGCCGCTCACCCTGAAGGGCGGCACCACCTTCACCTTCGTCACCGACGGGATCCGCTCGGCCCTCGACCAGGCGACCCGAGCCGCCCAGGGACGGGACGTGGCGCTCGCGGGTGGGGCCAACATTGCCCGGCAGTATCTCAACGCCGGCCTGGTTGACGAGATGGTCCTGCACCTGGTCCCTACCCTGCTGGGCTCAGGGGAGCGGTTGCTCGACGGCGTCAACGATCTCTGGGGACTCAGGCCGGTGCAGACGGTCGCGGCGCCCGATGTCACCCACCTCAAGTTCGCCCGCCGTTGAGCCGAGACTGAGCCGAGCCCCCGTTGGAGCGACCGCAGATGGTCAGGCGAAGCCTTTCTTTTCCAACAGTGCTGACCGTGCTGGTATTCATCGGCGGTGCGGCTCCGCTCAACGCGCAAGCGCTGCCCCGTTCGTTCGCCAGCCTCAGCTACGAACCGGCCGGCAACATCACCGCTCCGCATCTCGTTCGGCTCGAGCTGGGCGACTCGACGCGACGCATCCCGAAGACCTACTGGGTGGAAGGCGCGCTCATCGGCGGAACGGTCGCCGGGTTATTCCTTGCCTCCCTTGCCGGAGGTTTGTGCTCCGACTCAGACAGTGGCGGGAATGAACCCTGCTGGGACAATG
>DASRIN010000421.1:0-9364 GCA_035649975.1 Gemmatimonadales bacterium | reverse complement strand
GATCCAGGAGCCGGCGGCCGTGACCCAGAGCCGGGCGCTCCGTTCAGGAAAGGTCCAGGCATCGTTCACGTTACAAAAAAATGCCGGCTCGAAGTAAATGAGCATGGCCCCGATCTCGTGGACCCGTCCACCGAAGTATTTGCAGGTGAAGCCGTGCCCCAGCTCATGAAACACTATGATGACGGTGCCGGTCACCCAGAGTATCGCGTAGTCCGCCACTCCCAATTTCAGGGTATAGAGGTTGGCAACGGCCTGGGAGAATTCATTCCATTTCAGCCCCATCACCAGGAAGTACAGCGCGAAGAGCACTATCGAAATAACAATGAAGCTTCGGGAAAAGAAAAAATGGAGCCGGGGCAGCCATCGGTCGAGCAGCTTGTCGGGATCTCCTATTGACCAGCGGAGACGCAGTATGTCCCCCTGAAAAAATCCTTTGCCCAGGCGCCGGCGGCGCTCGGCCCGCAGCCGCTCCATTTGCAGCACCGACCGCTCTCCCAGGGTCCGCTCGCACAGACCCATCGCCGAGAGCTTGGCGGCGAACTTCTCCACCGCTGCTGGAGACACCCGAATACCATCGGCTTGCAGTCCGGCCGCGGCTTCAGCCGCGGTATGCTCCCCATCCAGAGTCTGCATCACCGTGATTTCAACGGGACGGAATCGGAAATACTTGCGGGACTCCGGATCCTTGACCACGAAGCTCTGCTCGCCCCGATAGGTCTGCTCCACCAGGATCAGATCGGTTCGAAGCTTCGGACAGGAGCTCACGGGACGTCCCGCAGGATCCTCTCGCCGGGTGCGAGGCCGCTTACCACTTCGATACGGCCATCGCCTACATCGCCACCGGTCGTTATCCGCCGCAGGGTGGTCTTGTCATTGGACCAGACCAGGGCATACCCATCCTCGCCTACCGCCGTCCGGGGTATGACTACAGCCTGCCGGCGCTCTGATCCTAGCCGTACAGTGACGTTGCTCCCGGGGGTGAGCCGTGCCTTCCCATCCAGCTGGAGGATCAGTTCGCGAGTTCCGCTCCCGGGATCGAGCACCGGTGAAGCCCGGATGACCTTGGCCTCGGCGGTGCTCCCTGCAGTCCCGATCACCTCGGCGCGAGTCCCGACGGCTACGTGCCCTGCCGCGGACTCCGGAACCCGGATGGCCGCCAGAATCGGCCGCAGGGCCGTTATCCGAAAGAGGGTATCGCCGTTATTCACCAGGCGGCCTAGTCTCGCCGCTCGGGAGGTCACCACCCCGGAGAACGGAGCCAGGATCCGGGTCAAGTCGAGATCTCTCTCCGCCTTGCGCAGCGCGAGAACCGCTTCCCGGTGCTCGAATTCCACCCGTTCTGAATCGGCCTGAGTCACTACACCGGCGACCCTGAGCGCTCGCTGGCGTTCGACTGACAGCTGGGTGTTGTTGTAGCGCTCCTTTGCCTGCTCCAGCGCAATCTCCTGGTCGGTACTTTCCAGACGTCCCAGGAGCTGTCCCCGGCTGACCGGGGTGCCCAGGTCCACCAGGATGGACTGCACAATTCCCACGGAGCGGGCGTACACGGTGGCGTCGTGCTCGACATAGAGCTGAGAAGAAATGCTGAGAGGTACGTCGACGGTGACGGTATCGGCGGTGGCTACCGTGGCCGGCAACGGGGCCGCCGAGGCAGTCTCCTGGCCGGCATCAGGTTGGGAAGCCGGTTCACGGGTACAGGCCACGATCACTGAGAGGAGCAGCAGGTATCTCATGGTTTCAGCTTCCACCAGGTCAGCCTTGCCCAGCGCGCCGGAGCTCGGAGGATCCGGTCGAGAGTGCTGGCTGGCCAGGTAAGCACCTTGGTGTACGCCGACATCTGGGGTCGGAGCATGCCATCGGCATTGGCAACCGCTGCCCGAACCGGATACTGGATCGACGATTCGGAGGAGATGCTGTCGAGCGGAAGGTGACCCACGGAAGTCACCCGGCCCACAAAGGTATGCTGGGGAAGAGCATCCACCCGGAGAACGGTCTTCTGCCCCGGTCGCACCCAGGCCACATCCCGCTGATTGACCCCGAACTCGAGCTCCAGCGTGTCGGTGCGCCCAAGTGTCAGCACCAGATCGCCTTCCTCCAGGGT
This sequence comes from Gemmatimonadales bacterium, assembly GCA_035649975.1. GTDB lineage: Bacteria > Gemmatimonadota > Gemmatimonadetes > Gemmatimonadales > GWC2-71-9 > CAVVWJ01. The sequence continues at coordinate 7,263 of DASRIN010000421.1, read as the reverse complement.
AGCGCCCACCAGTTCCTCGATCCGGGGGGTGAGTACTCGGCCGGAAACCGGTGCCCGAATGGTGGTCAGTTCCACTTGCTCGTCCAGCAGGGCCAATTCCCGCCGAAGTGCTTCGGTGCGGATGCGCTGCATGCGCTCCTCTGCCACATCGCCGCGGCTTGCTGCCAGTGCTGCCGAACGCTCGGCTGCCTCGATCGCAGCCGCGGTCGAGGTCCGGTCGGTCAGCAGCTGAGTGGCGCGAAGGGTTGCCAGCGGCGAGCCGCGGGCTACCATGCTGCCCTCCTGAACCAGGACCCGTTCGATCACTCCGGGAACTTGCGCCCGTACCGGAGCGAGGGCAGTGGGGCGGAAGACGGCACCAGCGCCGGTTACCCCGTAGGGCCAGCGGATCAGCGTCAGCGCGGCAAGCACAGCCAAGAGGACTGCGGCGTAAACCGCCAGCCGGCGGCGGGGCAGCGCCAGGACTGCCTGCTTCTTGGCAGCCAGCGCTCCCAGCGCGTCGACCATCGGTACCTGGTGATAGAGCTGGGCATTGCGGAGGGCGACGGCGGTCTGGTTCGCCAGAATTGCCGCCACCTCGAGTTGGGTTTCGCTGGCGAACTCGGCGGCCCTCGCTTCAAAGACCAGAACCCCGAGCACTCCCTCCTCGTCCTTGAGCGGCAGGTACAGCCCGCTCACCACCTCGTCCGCCTCGAGGTCCGCTCCGAACACCGAGACAAACATCCGCTCGGCATCCGACGACGGCGCCGTGCGGTCGGTCAAGTACAATTGTTCTCCGCGACCTGCAGCCCACTCTGCCCGGGCTACGAGGTCCTGAAGCTTGGGGTCCTTGGGGTCGAGTTTCTCCTGACCGGCCACGGCACGGATTTCACATTGACCCTTCTGGTAAAGCCCAACCGCACCGCGATCGAAGGGCAGCGCCCGAGAGGCCAGGTTGACTACCGAGCCGAGTACCCGGTCGAGGTCGAGCGTCGCAGTGATTTCCCGGCTGATCTCCAGGATCAGGGCCAGATCCCGGGCCCTTTTTTCCACGGTGTGTAACTGAGCATTGCGGAGAGCGGCGGCGGCGTGGGCGGCCAGTCCCTCCAGAAGGTCGCGATCCCGGAGGTCGAAGATTCCGTCACCGGTCAATTTGTTGGAGACCTGGATCGATCCGACAGTCACCCCACCGCTGACCATGGCGGTGGCCATGACGGTGGTGGCCAGCATCTCACTGGAGTCGACCGCGGGCTGATAGCGGGGATCGTCGGCGGCACGGGTCACTATGGTAGTTCTAGGCCGCTGGGCAACGTCACCCACAAAACCGGTCCCGATTGGGACCTGGGCACCCACCAGCTTTTGCCCCGCTCCCCCAGCCGCCAGGCGGCAGCATAGCACGTCACCTTCGGCGATCCAGAGGGATCCGCCTTCGGCGCCCAGCGCTGTGAGAACCCGCTGGAACACGCGAGGAAGCAGCTCGTCGAAGTCGAGCGTCGCGCTGAACTCGAGGCTGATGGAATGCATCAGCCGGAGACGCTCTACCTCATCCCGCAGCTCCTCGGCCGGCGGGGCGGGACCGCTGATGATGTCGGGCATCGTTCAGATGGTGAGGGTCTTACGAAGGTGTAACCAAGATTTAACATACGCTAGATGACCGGCTCCGGGCCATGGCCCGGAGCCGGTCACCTGTCCAACGAAGGCTCGAAGATCGGGATCAGCTTGGCCGGCCCTTCTTGAACGCGCTTAATGGTGCGATGCGCTCTTCCAGCTCCTCGACCGAGAGCTCCACCGCCTCGGCTTCCTTCCCGGTGGCATTCTGGACCTGAGCCTTCTGCTCGGGGGTCAGCTGGATCCTGACCTGATCCTTGGACGTCGACATGTAAGCCTCCGTGCTAATGCGGTGAGTAGGGGACCACATTGTGTTGCGAACGTGTCTTACGAAAGTCATGCCCTAGCGTGAAAAATCCGTGAAAATCACAGCGGCTTGATATCCCTCAGCCTCCCACGGGTGACCGGGGCAATGCGCTCCTCCAACTCCTCGACCGAGAGCTCAATGGCATCCGCGTCTTTACCCGTCGCCCGGCGGACCTGGTCCCGCTGCTCGGGAGTGAGGGTGATCCGGAAGCTGTCTCTGGCGTCCATGTGCCGCTCCTGTAGAGGTTCGTAACGCAGACCAATCTGAACGGCGAACGTGAACCCAGCGTGAAAAGCCCCTTGCTGGTCCGTGAATTCGACGTAAGGTTGTAACACTCCTTCAGGCCGTGTGTTGTGGCAGATGTCAGCTTGACTCTGCTCGGTCCACCCTCTCTTTCTCGCCGGACAGGCGGAGTGGTCAGTCCGCAGCCCAGCGCGAAGGCCCTCGGGCTGCTCGCCTACCTGGCCCTCGAACCAGGTCCTCATACTCGGGAAGAGTTAGCCGGCCTTCTCTGGGGCGAATCATCCGAGGCCGAGGCTCGCGGCTCGTTACGCCAGGCGGTCAAGCACTTGCGGAGCCAGCTGGGGGACTCCCTTCGCTGCGACCGGGCCACGATCGAGCTCGCCGGGTCGGTCGAATGCGAGATCCGAGACTTCAGGCAGCAGGTAGCCCAGGATGCCCGCCTGGCGGTGAAAACCGATGCCACCCGGTTTCTGGCCGGCTTTTCAGTTCGCCATGCTCCCCGGTTCGAGGAGTGGGTGGCTGAAACCCGGCGGGGGCTGCTGCGACAGTACCAGGCTGCACTGGGGACGCTAACCCGGGACGCCATGGGACAATGGCGCTGGCGCGAGGCCATCGGCTACGCCGATCGCTGGCTGGCCAGTGATCCGTTGTCGGATGAAGCGGTGAAGCTGGCCATCGAGGCGCGCTACCTCGGCGGTGACCGGGGCGCTGCCCTGGCGCTCTACCAGGAGTATCGAACGGCGCTCCAGCGCGAGACTGGTTGCGAGCCGAGCCGCGGGCTGCTCAACCTGATCCGCAGAGTGGAAGCTGATGCCTCGATCATCAACGCCCGGCCAATCAGTGACGAATGGTATGCCCGGGCGCCCTCGTTCGAGGCCAGCCTGATCGGGCGGGAGCCGGAGTGGTCGGCTCTGACTAAGAACTGGAAAGACATCAAGCGCGGAAGCAGCCGGGTGGTAATGCTGGAGGGCGACCCGGGCATCGGCAAGACGCGGCTGGCCGAGGAGTTTCTCCGGTGGACCGTAGCGGATGGTGGAGGAGTTCTACGGGGCCATGGATACAGCGTTCACGGGATTGCGTACGAGCCGGTGGTAGAGTTGCTGCGGGACGCACTCAACACGCCGGGCCTGGCGGGGACCAGCCCGGAGTGGTTGACCGAAGTCAGTCGGCTCCTGCCGGAGCTGCGTCAGCGCTTTCCGTCACTACCTCCCCCCGTGATCTCGAGCGACCCGGCGGAGGGCTGGCGTCTCTACGAGGGCGTGGCTCAGCTGGTGCTGTCGCTCGCGTCCGAGCGTCCCCTGGGACTCCTGGTCGACGACCTCCAATGGTGCGACAGTGACAGCTGCAACCTCCTCCGGTACCTGATTCGACGCACCGAGCAAGCGCCGGTACTCTGGCTCAGCACGGTGAGTCTGGGCGAGCTGGAGCGGGAGGCACCCGCCGCCCGGCTGTACCGGGGGTTGCGGGCTCAGCCGCACGTCACCGCCATGGCCGTCGGCCCACTCCGGGAAGAGGATCTCTGGAAGATGATCCGGGAAATGGGGCACGTGAGCACCCCCACCGGGGCCCGGCGATTCGCCAACCGGGTGTACGGGGTGACCGGCGGGAATCCCTTCTATGTAATCGAGTTGTTGAAGACGATGTTCGCCCAGGGGCTGCTGGCAGTGACTGAGGAGACCGGCGAGTGGACCGCTCCGCCTGAGGCGCTAGGAAGCCGAGGCCGGGAACTTCCCGTCTCTCAGACGGTACAGGACGTCATTGCCGAGCGGGTGGAGCGTCTGCCAGAGCAGTTATGCGAGGTGCTCATAACCATAGCTGTGGCCAGCTCCGGCTGCCGCCCCGAGGTCATCTCCCACGTTCACGGCATTTCTCGGCTCAACGCTGCCGGGATTGCCGACGCCTTGGTGGACCGACGACTGGTCAGCGAAGAAGCCGGTGTCTACCGCTGCACCCACCCCGTCATCGCCCATGTGGTGCGCGACAGTCTCACCGAATCCCGGCGTCGCGAGGTTCAGCGGACTCTCGCGCTGGCGCTCGAGCGGGCTCTTAAACCTGAGGACCTGCGGGAAGTGGCTCGGGAGATTGCCCGGCACGCCGACCGGGGCGGCGAGCCCGGCTTGGCCTGCAAGTACGCCATGATCGTGGCTGGGGAAGCCCTGGAGCGCTACGCCTTCGCCGAGGCAATGTCCTGGCTGGATCTGGCAGCAACCAATGCCCGGGGCGAAGCTGAAGGTGACGCCGTCAACCAGCTCACCGCCCAGGTACTGGAGGCCGCCGGCTGGAATGAGGCTCCCGCCCTGATGAAGCTGGGGGGTCCGATTACCCGGGAGCTGGTGAGCGAAGACTTTGATTTAGGCCGGTAAACGTCCCTGATCACCTTCACGCGGATGCGGCCGGCCTACGATGATGGTGATGTTGTCACTCCCCCCACCCTCCAGCGCATCCCGCAGCAGATCCTCGCACACCTGCTTGGCTGAGCTCATGGACCGGAGGTGCTCCCGGATCTGAGCGTCCGAAACGTGATTGGTAAGCCCGTCACTGCACAGCAGTACAACGGTGCTCCAGGTCATCTCAAGCTGGGACACAACCGGTGAGCTCTGCCGTCCTCCAAGGGAGCTGGAAAGCGTGTGGGCCAGTCGGGTGCTGGGCGCGTCCTCCGGCTTAAGCGCTCCCAGATCCACCAGCTCCTGGGCCATGGTCTGGTCCCGAGTTATCTGCCTTAACTCTCCGTCCCGAAGCAGATAGCAGCGGCTATCTCCCACCTGCAGCAGGTAGGCCCGGGGCCAGACTCCGAGCCAAAGGGTAAGCGTGGTGGCCATGCCCCGGTTCTCCGGGTTCTGCACGGCTCGGCGCAGCAAGTCCGCATGACATTCGACGGCGGCGTTGTAAAGTGCCTCGGAAAACCCCTGGGTCCCCAGCGACGCCGATTCGTAGTAGCACCGCATGCTGCGGGACAGGTATTGAGCCACTGTTTCGAGGGTGATCTGGCTCGCAATCGCTCCTTTGGCCCCGCCGCCGACACCGTCGGCGACCATGGCGAGAAAGGCGAGCCGCTCCGATTCACCGATGAGCGAGTCGGTTTCCTGCAGGCTGGTCAGATGCACCACCATCTGCTTTCGCAGCGAGCAGATGAGAAAGTGGTCCTGGTTCTCGCTACGGACCCGTCCCGGGTGCGTCAGTCCGTACACATCGATTTCGTCGTCTCCTGGCTTTCGCTGCGTTGCTGCCGGCGGCTCCCCGGGGAGGGCGGCCAGCTCAGGGGCGGACATGTGGCCTCCTGCGATCATGATCTTGAATGTGGAGTCTCGGGCGGTGACAGGCTAGTACTGTGCTGAGTTCCAGCCTGCCACAGCCACCGAATGCTGGTCGCGGCACTCCACCACTTGCCCTGTGCCGCTCTCATCGCATACTTATGCACTATGCAAACTGACAGGCCCCGAGCCGCGCTGGCCTTCTCCGGCGGGCTGGATACCTCCTACTGCGTTCCGGTGCTGTCCGACGCCGGATGGGCCGTGCACACCGTCCACGTGAACACGGGCGGCACTTCGGTCGGCGAGCGGGCCGCCATTCGGCAACAGGCCCAGTCCCTTGGCGCTCTCGAGCATCACGAGATCGACGCCCGCGGCGAGGTGTTCGGTCGCTTCATTCGATACCTGATCCAGGGCAACGTGCTGCGGGGGGAAATCTACCCCCTCAGCGTGGCTGCCGAGCGGACCCAGCAAACCCTGTCCGTAGTGGAGCTGGCGCGGCGGATCGGAGCCCGGGCCGTGGCGCACGGCTCGACCGCTGCCGGTAACGATCAAGTTCGCTTCGACGTCGCCTTGCGGGTGCTGGCCCCGGAGCTGGAAATCCTCACCCCGATCCGCGATGGCGCTGTCCGCCGAGAGCAGGCAATCGCATTCCTGACCGCACGCGGTCTCCCGGTGCCCCCGAAGGCCGGCTCGTATTCGATTAATCGGGGCCTCTGGGGCACGACCTGGGGTGGAGGTTGGACCCACGACACCTGGGCCGGCCCACCAGAGGATCTGCTTGATCCTCCGGCCAGTGGCGCCGCGCCGACCGAAGTCGTGGTCGGCTGGGAGGAGGGCCTGCCGGCCAGTCTGGACGGCTCTCCCCTGGACGGGTTCGCCCTGGTTGAGCAACTGGGCGAGCTGACCGGCGGCTACGGCATAGGACGCAACATTCACCTGGGCGAGACCGCGCTGGGTATCAAGGGGCGCATCGGGTTCGAGGCCGGTGTAGCCCTGCTTCTCATCGGCGCTCACCGGGAGCTGGAGAAGCTCGTGCTCACCAGATGGCAGGTCTTCTGGAAGGATCAGCTCGCCCGGTTTTATGGCGACCGCCTGCACGAAGGCCAGTACTTCGACCCAGCCCTTCGGGATATCGAAGCGCTGATTACCAGCTCCCAGCGGCGGGTCAGCGGCGAGACTCGGATACGCCTGGCTCCCGGTCGCTTCCACGTGGTCGGCACCCGGAGTCCCTATTCCCTGATGGACCCCTCGGTAGCGACCTACGGCGAGGAGAACTTCCTGTGGACCGGTGCCGAGGCCCGTGCCTTCGCTCGCGTGTCTGCCATTCCTTCGATGCTGGCTGCCCGCGCCGCCAACGGCGAGGCCTAGGAGAGAACATGGTCGTCACCACCCGGGTCCGGCTCGATCGGATTGCCTCCTCGACTCGCAACGCGGGACTCACACCGGAAGTGATCGTGGGTGATGAGATCATCGCGGTCGAGGGGTATGTGCTCGCGGTCCGGATCCTGGAAGACAAGTCCTCCTACAACACGGTAGAGGACATCACCGGCCGGATGCTGTCGCTCCGCGGTGGCGACATCCTGGCGGGCACCCTCGGCACCCGGCGCGCCTTGCGGGGCTACGCCGGAGTGGTCCCTGATCACATCGAGGTGGGTGACCGGATCGATGTGCTGAACCTGGGTGGCATTCTCGGGCGCTGCACGTCAGCCACCGCCGAAGTCGGCCGCCCGTTCGAAGCGGAGGTTCTCGGCGCCGTGTTGGCGTTTCCGGAGCTGGGGGACCGAGTGGGACGTCCGGCCCACATCAGGGATCACGCGGTACCTCCGGCCGAACAGCTGGAAAGCCCGACGCCGGTGGTCTATGTCGCCGGCACCT
>DASRIN010000420.1:0-3106 GCA_035649975.1 Gemmatimonadales bacterium | reverse complement strand
TCGCCGCGCGCGAGCGCCGGCTTCAGCATGTTGCTGGCGTCGATTGCGCCTTCGGCAGCGCCCGCGCCGACCAGCGTGTGCAGCTCGTCGATGAACAGGATGACCTGCTTGTTCTGGGCGATCTCGTTCATGACCGCCTTCAAGCGCTCCTCGAACTGGCCCCGGTACTTGGTCCCGGCGATGACCGCAGCCATGTCGAGCGACAGGACCCGGTGATCCCGCAGCACATCGGGGCAGAGGCCGTTGGCAATGAGCAGCGCCAATCCTTCCACGATGGCGGTCTTGCCCACGCCCGGCTCTCCGATCAGGACCGGGTTGTTCTTCTTCCGGCGGGCAAGAATCTCCATGACCCGCTCGATTTCCTTGGCCCGGCCGATGGTCGGGTCCAGCTGGCCTTCGGCCGCGAGCTGGGTAAGATCACGGCAGAAGTGATCCAGCGCCGGCGTCTTGGACTTCTTCTCCGACTTCGGGGTGGCGCTCGGTTGGCTGCTGCTGCCGCCGGCCGAAGCCTGGGGCATGTCGCTGCCGAGCAACCGCAGGGTCTCGGCCCGGGACTGCTCCAGATTCACGCCGGCGTCGGTCAGCACCTGAGCCGCGATGCCCTTCTCTTCCCGGAGGAGCCCAAGCAGGAGGTGTTCGGTACCCACGTAGGAGTGATTCAGCTCGCGGGCCTCGGTCATGGCCAGTTCCAGCACCTTCTTGGCCCGGGATGTGTAGGGCAGGTCGGGACCCGCCGCAGCCGCCGCTTTGCCCTTCTTCACGGTCTCTTCGATCTTCTGCTGGATGTCTTCGAGATCGACGTTGAGATTGGTGAGGACTGCCGCGGCCACCCCTTCGCCCTCGCGGATCAGGCCGAGGAGGATGTGCTCTGTCCCCACATACTCGTGATGCAGGCGGGCCGCCTCTTCGCGGGCCATCTGCAGGACTTTGCGGACACGATCAGTGAAGTTGTAGCCGTTCATCTCGGTACCCTACGTAGCTCCGAAGGCTGCCGTTGCGGCTCATCCGCGACGTCCCACTTCGGATTCCAACACCTTGCGCACGAACTGTGCCCGCCGGACCGGAAGCTCCGGATCGTTCGGCGCTACCCCCTCCGCCGCCGCGAGATGGGCTGGCTGGGTGTACACCAACAACTTGTTGAGCGTATACATGCCAACATCCGGGATCAGACTCACGCCCGCCCCCAGCCGGACGCCGCTCAACAGATTCATGGCCTCTTCGAACGACAGGGCTCGTGCATAACGAAGCAACCCGTACGCCCGCCACACCTTGTCTTCGATGATGGCCGGAGCATCGCGCAGCAGCACCTGCCGAGCTTGCTCCTCGTAATCCATGACCTGCCGGACCATCTTGCCGAGGTGGTCGAGCAGCTCATACTCGGAACTCCCGAGCGTGGTCTGGTTGGACAGTTGGAAGAAGTTGCCGACGACCTCGCTGCCCTCGCCGTAGAGGCCGCGGAAGGTCAGTCCAACCTGGGCCAAGCCCTGCAACACCTTGGAAATTTCCTTGGTCAACACCAAGCCGGGCAGGTGTATCAGAACCGAGGCCCGAAGCCCGGTGCCAACGTTGGTCGGACAGGAGGTAAGGTAACCAAACTCAGAATGGAATGCGAATGCAAGTCGTTGTCCCAGTTCGGCGTCCAGTCGATCCACCTCGGCGTACGCGGCGTCCAGCGCAAACCCGGAGTGGAGCCCTTGCAGCCGAAGATGGTCTTCCTCGTTCAGCATGACCCCCAGCCGGTCCTGCACCAGCACTGAGGCTCCCGACCGCACTCGGCCATCGGCATCCAAACCGGCCAATTCCTTGCTCACCAGATGCCGCTCGTGGAGCAGCTGCCGGTCAGTCCGCTCCATCCGGTCCAGCCGGAATTTGATGGCCCGGCGCAGGAGCACGGTCTCCCGGGCTGCCGTCTCGACCGTGTCCAGGATGTCCTCTCGCTCGGTCTCTGAGTTCCGTCCCTGGTACACCCGGCCGGCCAGATTTCGAGCCAGCCGGATCCGGGTGGAGAGGACCAGGTGACTGGAGGGTCCACTGGCATCCAGCCAGCCTACCCCACCGTCGGTCAACAAGCTGAGATCGATCATTCCAAAACCCGGAGCCGGTCTCGGAGCTCCGCTGCGAGCTCAAAGTTCTCCGTCTCCACTGCGAGCCGCAGCTGCTCCCTTAACTCCGCCGCGTGTCCTCGAGGGGCCGGAGCTGGGGCCGTGGCCTCACGATCGGCATACCGCTCGCCCATGTGGTGGGTCGAGCCATGCAGCCGCCGAAGCAAGTCTCGCAACGGCACCTCGAAGGTCCGGTAGCAGTCCGAGCAGCCCAGCCGACCGCTCTCGCGGAAGTCTTGGAGCGAGCCGCCGCAGCGTGGGCAGTTCTCACTCGATCGCGGGGTCGGGGTCTGCTCCGGCAGTTCCTGCCCCATCGCCGCCAGGAAGGTCCCCAGGGGAGTCTTGGGCATGGAGCCAGGACTCTCCACTCCCTTCTCGGCGGCACAGCGCTCACACAGGTGCAGCGTCGTGACCTGCTCGTTCACGATCTGGGTGAGGTGGATAACCGCTTCGCGCTCGTGGCACTGCTCGCAGGACATCAGGGCATTGACTCCACGCCGGAGAGTGGGATCAGATGCCCACCTTCGAGGGAGAGCACCCGGTCGGCCCGCGCCGCCAGCGAACGGTTGTGAGTCACCACCACGAGGGCAGTCTCGAATTCCCGAGACAGATGGGCGAAGAGCTGATGGAGTCGCTCGCTGTTGGCATTGTCCAGGTTACCGGACGGCTCGTCCGCCAAAACGACCAGCGGGTCGGCCACCAGAGCCCGGGCCACGGCCGCCCGCTGCTGCTCCCCACCGGAGAGCTGGGAGGGCCGGTGCGACATGCGCCCCGCCAGCCCCACTGTGGCCAGCAGCTCCTCCGCCCGGGAACGGGCCCGGGCATCGTCCTCACCGGCAATCAAGAGGGGCATCATCACATTCTCGAGCGCGGTGAACTCTCGCAGCAGGTGATGAAACTGGAACACGAATCCCAGTTTCCGGTTCCGCACCGCAGCCAGATCCTCCTGGGTCTCCTCGTCAAACGACCGGCCCGCCAGGCGCACGGTTCCCCCTGATGGCGCA
>DASRIN010000419.1:0-3510 GCA_035649975.1 Gemmatimonadales bacterium | reverse complement strand
CCCGCCGATGCGGGAGGAACGGATCGCCGCGCTGTACGCGCAGCTTGGAGAATGGACCCAGTCGATGGACTGGGTGATGAAGCTCCGGGAGCGCCGGCCCAAGCGGTTCCGGCTGATCGTCGCCAACCCGCAGTTTGCCGGGCTCCGGGCCGATCCCCGCTTCCTTCCGCTGGTGAAGGAGGAGGGGCTCGACGCCCTGCTGAAACGGTGAGCGGGAAGCCGTGAGACGTGAGACGTGAGACGTAAGACGTGAGACGTGAGACGTGAGAGGTGAGACGCCAGCTTTTCCCTCTCACCTCTCACCTCTCACGGCCCTTCAGCGATCGCACACCCTCCTGAGCTCCCGGTTCACCGCGCGATCGTCCTTGCTCATCTTCCAGAAATCCTCCAGGAACTCCGTCGCTTCCTTGAGCCGCTCCGGGGTCAGGTCCTTGAGGCCCGAGAGATGCCCATGCATCGCATCCTTTTTGGCGTGGAAGAGGGCCATCGTCGCCTTCAGCTGCTCGACCGAGTGGCAGCCACCCCGATAGAGCCGGTCGGTCACTCGCTTGATCGGGAGCCGGTAATCGGGCCTTGCATAGGGCGCATTCACCAGGCCCGACCAGTCGAAATCGTAGGCCATCGGGTAATACGCCATGGAGGTGTCGGTCTGGATGATCCTGTAGTTGTGCAGGTACGAGAGTGAGTAGTCGGTGTTGGCGATCATGTACTGGAAAACGTCGGTCAGGGCCATCTGGGTCGGATCCATCTCGGCGGCGTTCCCGCCCATCTGCATCAGCACCTTGCCGAAGTTCCGCTTGGCCATCTCCTCTTCGTCTTCGGTCCAGAAACCGGGGCGGGTGACGGTGAATTTGGGATCCTTCGGGTCGATCCAGGTGATGGTGGCGAGACGGGCCCGGAGACTGACCGGGGTGAGCTCGTTGTACATCCCGTAGGTGGCATACTCGACCAGCAGGTTCTGGGTGTAGCGCTCGTCCTTGTGGCAATGAGGCGTCAGCTTGAACGAGGCCTCTCCGCCGAAGAGGGTGCCCCGGGTCTTCTCCCGGTCGAAGAACACCTTGAGCGGCGGGACCGAGCAGGTCCGGAGCCGGTAGTGGCCCCGGGTCGCGAGCTGTACCGGCGTGGTGAGGGTATCGCCCTTGTCGCCGAGCCAGCGCAGCGTCGCCGGATACCGCTTGGTGCTCATCGAGTCGCGGTCCTTGAAAACCGTCTTGAAGTCGCCTTCCAGCCACATCACCACCGGCTCGGTGGAGCGGAACAGGCGTCCGGGGCGGCTGGCCGTGGAATCCCGCTTGGGCTTGGGAGCGTCGGGGTTCGCGGCCTGGGCCGTGAGGCCTGCGGGGATGACGGAAAGCATCAGCGCGGCGAGCAGGCGCGGGGAACGATGGGGGGGCATGTGTGATCCGGGGTAGGGAACCAGTCGATGATAGTGCGGTGTCGGGGATGCCGGGAGGGGGGTAGTTTTAGGTGCTGGGTGCTGGGCACTAGTGACTAGGAATTGCCCAACCCCAGTACCCAGTACCCAGTACCCAGTGCCCAGTACCCAGTACCCAGTACCCAGCACCCAACAAGGAACCTCATGTTTCTCAGTCGCTTCCTCCCCCTCGCCGGCCTCCTGTTTTGCGCCACGCCCTCGAGCTCGCCGGTTCCCTCGGCCCAGGCCGAAGCACCCGCGCCGCAGGCGACCAAGCCGACCCTTCTGGTGTTCATCACCGTGGACCAGATGCGGGCCGATTATCTGGACAAATGGAAGAGCCAGTTCAGCAGCGGGCTCAAGCGGCTGGTGGACGGCGGCGCGCTCTTCACCAACGGGTACCAGGACCATGCCATCACGGAAACCGCGCCGGGCCACGCCAGCACGATGTCGGGCCGGTTCCCCCGGAGCACCGGGATCGCGCGCAACCTGGAAGGTGTCAACGATTCCACACCGCTCGTCGCCAATGCGGCGGGGCTGGGCGCTTCGCCGGCGCGCTTCCGCGGCACCACGCTGACCGACTGGCTCACCTCCGCCGACCCGAAGACCCGGGCGCTCTCGGTCTCGTTCAAGGATCGCGGCGCCATTCTCATGATCGGCCGATCGAAACAGGATGTCTACTGGTATTCACCCTCGGGGATCTTCACCACCAGCAAGTGGTACCGCGACAGTCTCCCCGCATGGGTGACGGCGTACAACGCGACCTACGGGAAGCGATATGCGGGACGGGTCTGGACCCTGCTGCTACCGGAAAGCGCCTATCCCGAGCCGGACAGCGTGCCGATCGAGGGCAATGGCCGCCTCTTCCAGTTTCCCTATCCCTTGTCGGCGAGCCCGGACACTGTAACCCGGCAGCTCCCCAACACCCCATTTCTCGATGAAGCCACCGCCGGACTGGCTCTGGTCGGGCTCGAGGCGCTGGGGCTGGGCAAGGGTCCCCAGACCGACGTTCTGGCGGTGTCGTTCTCCGCGACCGATCTCATCGGCCATCGCTGGGGACCCGATTCCCGAGAGCTCCACGACCAGGTCCTCCGCCTCGACCGGACCATCGGGGCCTTCATCGATTCACTCTACCATCTGCGCGATTCCACCCGGATCATCTTCGCCCTCACCGCCGACCACGGGGTGACGCCGTTTCCCGAGCTCTCCCAGTCGCGCTACAACCCGCCCCCGGTCCGGGTCGCCCTCCGACCCGCCATCACGGCGGCGCGCGCGGTGCTCGCCGCCGCCAAAGTGGATACGCTCGCCGTGCAGCTCGAGAGCGGCTCCCTGATGATCGACCGAGTGGCCGGCATGACCCCCGCGCTGATCAATGCATCGGCCGACAGCTTCGTGGCGGTGGCCCGGCGGATTCCCGGCGTCGCTCGTGCCGAACGGTTTTCCGAGCTGACCAAGCACGACCTCGGCAAGGACGCCATCGCGCGGCGCTGGCTCAACATGTATGGGCCGGACGTGCCGGCGGAGGCGATCGTGGTGCTGACGCCGGGGAGCTATCGGGTGGAGTTCGGCATCGCGATGCACGGCAGCCCGTCCGACGACGACAGCCACGTGCCGATCCTGTTCTACGGCGCGCCCTTCAAGCCGGGTCGCTACCCGGCATTCGTGCGGACGGTGGATATCGCGCCGACGCTGGCGCAGGTGCTGGGCGTGGTGCCGGCCGAGCCCTTGGATGGTCGCGCTTTGACGGCAGCAATTAAGTGAGTCGCCCCGGTCAGCGGGGCCCACGGATTTCGCAGATTGTTGTTGTTCTGTTTTTTTGTGGAATTGTCGCAGTCGACGCGCAGAGCGCCAAACCGGTTCAACACGGCGTCCGCTCGCCCCGGCTGGCGATCCGCAACGCGACGATCATCGAGGGGAACGGCACGCCCGCGTCGGGTCCCTACGACATCCTGATCGAGGGGAATGTCATCACCAGTGTCGTGCCGCTGGATCCGGTGGCGCTCCGGGGCGGCACCGCCCGGCGCCCCGCGGCCGACGCCGAGATCGATGCCACGGGCAAGTACGTCATGCCGGGGCTCATCAACATTCATGGGCAC
>DASRIN010000418.1:0-6611 GCA_035649975.1 Gemmatimonadales bacterium | reverse complement strand
CACGGAGCACAAGCAAGCGGAGCAGGTGTTACGCGAGAGCGAAGCGCGGCTGCGCGAACTGGCCGACGCCATGCCCCAGATCGTCTGGACCGGAACGGCGGAGGGCCGGTTGGATTACTTCAACCACCGCTGGTATGAGATGACCGGGGCCAGCGAGTCGGTACTCGCCGAGCAGAGTTGGCTGGCGATGACCCATCCGGACGACCGGCAGGAGACCTGTGAGGCCTGGCTGCGGGCAGTCGCTACCGGAGAACCCTGCGTGGTCGAGCATCGGCTCTGGGTGGCGGCCAGCGGTACCTACCGGTGGCATCTGGCTCGCGCGCTGCCGGTCCGGGACGCCACCGGGACGATACTTCGCTGGTACGGATCGTGTACCGACATCCAGGACCAGAAGACTGTTGAAGGGGAGCTGCGCGTGGCGCAGCAGCAACTCGAGGCCCGGGTGGAGCAGCGGACTGCTGCCCTGTCGGAGGCCGTGGTGGCGCTGCAGCAAGAGATCGTCGAGCGGGTCTCGGCGGAGCGGGCGCTCAAGAGCTCCGAGGAGCGGTTCGGCAAGGCATTTCATTCCAGTCCGGATGCCATGGCAATTGTCGACCGGAAGGACTACCGCTTCCTCGAGGTGAACGAGAAATGGGAGGTAATGTTCGGCTTCGCTCGTGCCGAAGTGATCGGCCGCTCGGCCGAGGAGCTGGGCCTCGTGGTGCAAGAGGACCAGGGAGAGCGGGGACGGCTACAGCTGGAGACCGAAGGCCAGCTGCGAGACTTCGAGATGGAGCTCCGCACCCGCTCCGGCGAGATCCTCCAGGTCACGGTGCACACCGAGACAGTCGAGATGGCGGGCGAGCCCTGCTACATCGTCCTCATCCGGGACGTGACCGCCAAGAAGCGGGCGGAAGCAGCGGCCGAAGAACAACGCCAGGAGCTGGCGCACCTGAGCCGGGTGGCCTCACTGGGTGAGCTGTCCGGTGCACTGGCCCACGAGCTGAATCAGCCGCTGGCCGCCATACTGGCCAACGCCCGGGCCGCCCAGCGAATCATGACTCGCCACAGCCCTGACCTGGCGGAGCTGCGGGTGATTCTGGAGGAAATCGCGGTGGACGACCGCAGGGCCGGTGAGGTGATCGGACGGCTGCGGACGCTGCTGAAAAAGGGGCGGGGCCGTCCCTCCAAACTGGACCTCAACGAGCTGGTCGCTGAAGTGAGGCGTTTGCTGCACAGTGACCTGATCCGGCGGAGAGTGGCCACCGAAACCGACCTGGCCCCCTTGCTACCGCCGGTGCTGGGAGACCGGGTCGAGCTACAGCAGGTAATCCTTAATCTGCTGGGGAATGCCTGCGATGCCATGGCGGATACACCGGCCCCTCGGCGACTGGTGAGGATTGCGACCGGTCTGACGCCGACCGGCCAGGTTCAACTCACGGTGGAGGATCGGGGCAGCGGAATCCCGCCGGAGCGGCTGGAGCAGATCTTTGATGCTTTCTTCACCACCAAAACGAGCGGGCTGGGGCTGGGGCTGGCGATCTGCCGATCGATCGCTACGGCACACGGGGGGCGGCTCTGGGCAACCAATAACGACTCGGGTGGAGCGACCTTTCGTCTGGTGCTGGACCAGGCGGACTACGGCCGTGGCTTGGAGGGAGCCGGAGCCGCTGGCCCCGATCAGTCCGAGCGGTAATCGATGACCCGGTAGAGGACCTCGAGCAGGCGACCTTCGTCGAAAGGCTTTTGCAGGTACGCGGCTGCGCCCGAGGCGAGAGCCCGGTGCCGAACCAGAGGGTCCTCCATAGCGGTGACGAACACGATGGGCACCGGGTCCCCATCTTCCGACAGCCGGGCCTGAAGCTCCAGCCCGCTCATCCCGCCGAGATGCAGGTCGAGGACAATGCAGTGCGCCCCGGTGCGCTGCTGCAGGAATTCCTCCGCCGATGCGAAGGTCTCGATTCGGAATCCCCACAAGCGAAGCAGTCGGGCGATGGCGGTGCGGAACGAGGGATCGTCGTCGACGATAACTACCAGAGGCGATTCGGCGGCAGCATCGGCCGAGGTCGAAGTGGTATCAGCGGGGTCTAATGCTCCGTCACCCTGTACCGGTGACTTCGACATGACTGGGCCTTCCCGATGTTGAGGGATAGCCCGAAGGTACTCCCCGCGTCGGGCGGTCAGCCACTGTACTTTGGTCGAGTTGGCTTAAGCCGTAGCCTGAGAGGGCTCAGCCGATGGAATGGAGTCTTGCCGCAGACGATCGGCCATCCGCACCAGGTCAGTCACCGAGTGGGCTTGCAGCTTCCGGGTGAGATTGGCGCGGTGCAGCTTCACGGTCCCCTCCCTGGTGCCGAGGAGTCCGGCAATCTGCTTGTTCAACAGTCCCTCGGTGACCAGCTGAAACACTTGCCGCTCCCGGGGCGTGAGCAGATCAAACCGGCTGCGCAGCTCCCGATATTCCGTCCGGGCCCGGCGCAGCTCCCGGCATCGATCCAGCGCGGCGTCCACAGCGCGGAGTAGTTGGTCCTCGTCGAACGGCTTTACCAGAAAGTCGGCCGCTCCCGCTTTCATTCCCAAGATACAGGCGTCGAGATCGGCGAATCCGGTCATCAGAATGACGGGGAGCGCGCGCCCGCTGTCGTTAACAGCCCGCTGCACGTCCAGCCCGGTGAGGTGGGGCATCCGAATGTCGAGCAGCAGGCAGCTGGGACAGTCGGGGTCCGGATGGGCTAGAAACGCGGCCGCGGATGGAAATGACCGGACCGGGTGGCCATTGATCCGAAGCAGACGCTCCAGCCCGCGACGGGCCGAATCATCGTCATCAACCACAAAGACAACAGCAGCGGGATCCGGCATAGGACCTTAGGCTGATGGGGATACTGCCCTCAGTATGCTATCAAGTGCCGCCATGCGAAAGGTTGCAAGCTGTCACAACTGACAGTTTCGACCTCTTTCCCAGGGATCTACTGTGCGACAGCATCCCCCTCCAGGATCGCGCTATGGCCCGGGCCCGGGTTCTACTCGCCGACAATCACCCGCCGCTGCTTGCAGCCGTACGCAGGCTGTTAGCCCCGGATTTCGATGTCGTGGGCGAGGCCTCGGACGGAGCCGAAGCTGTCCGGCTGGCTGGCTCACTTCAGCCCGATGTGATGATCATCGATCTGGCTATGCCGCGGATGGGTGGCATCGAAGCCATCCGCCAGATCAGCAGAGCGGGCTCCAGCCCGGCGATCGTGGCGCTTACCGTGCTCTCCGATCCTGCGGTGCTGGCCGCTGCCTTGGAAGCGGGGGCGCGGGGATATGTGCTTAAATCACAGGCTGGCATCGAGCTTATTCCTGCCATCCGAGCTGCATTGGCCGGCGAGGCCCGGGTGCCCGCCTGGCCGACGGGCCACCACCGAAACCGATCTCCCGAGGAGGTCGATCCGGACAACACCGACTAACCTAAGGTCCAGTTCCCGTTCCCTCCCTGCAACCCTACTGTGGCTCTCAGGCTCTTCAACCTGTTGCGCTTAGACCATCGCAACGCCTTGTAAAGGTCAGGCCACATGAGCGCACCGACTGTGTGCCGGCAGAACGGCAGCCCAGAGCAGTGGAGCAACAGCTACTCCAGACCCTCGGTCAGGCGGCCCCGCCTGCTGCTGGCCGACGATCACGATCTACTGGTGGACGCGCTGCGCCATCTCCTGGAACGGGAATTCAGCGTGCTCCGGGGGGTGAGCGATGGCGAGGCCCTGGTGGACGCCGCTGTAGAGCTCCGCCCCGACATCGTCCTCTGTGATGTCAGCATGCCTCGACTCAGCGGACTTCAGGCTGTCCAGAGGATTCGGCAACTTCTACCTCAGGTTCATTGCATCGTGCTCACCATGCACGACGACCCGGCGCTCGCCGCCGAAGCATTCCGGGTAGGGGCCTCGGCCTATGTCCTCAAGAGTGCACCCGCGGCCGAGCTATTACGAGCCATCCGCACTGTTCTGGCCGGACACGCTTACCCCAGCAGAGTGACGGCTGCCAAGCAGCCACCGCCGCCTACCAATCGGCGGCTCTCCGATCTCTGCGAGGCGGAATCCCTGTCGCTGCGGGAGCAGGAGGTCCTTCGACTGGTGGCTGGCGGCAAGACCATGAAGGAGACGGCGGCTGCGCTGGGAATCACTCCTCGGACCGTTGCCTTCCACAAGTACCGGATCATGCGCCACTTGTCGATGCGCTCCAGTGCCGAGCTGGTCCAGTTTGCGGTGAAGCGGCGTCTCGTGTAAGCGAGATGAGCGCCTCCGCGCGATGGCTGGTGGCGGCGCTGGTCTCGGTGGTCGGACTGGCTCCGGCCCACCCCGGTGAAGCGCAGGAGAATCGGGTTCCGGAGGCGCAGGTGGAGCCTGCCCGATGGAGCTTTACCCTCACGCCTTACTTTTGGACTACCGGTCTCCAAGGGCGGGTCGGGGTTGGCGGCTTTGTCTCGGATGTGAGTCTCAGCGTCGGCGACGTTCTGGACCAGTTCGATATTGCCGTGATGGGGCTGTTCGAGGCCCGACGGGCTCCCTGGGTCGTACGGGCGGACGGGTTCTTCGTGAATCTCGGAGATGACGTGGAGACGGCCACGATCGAACAGAACCAGCTCATGCTCCAGCCCGAGCTGGGGCGTACCATTGTATCTGGATCCGGCGGCAGTATCGATCTCCTGGTCGGCGTACGCTACTGGAACCTGGACGTGGACATCACGGCCGGTTCCAATGAACTGACCGGTGGGGAGGAGTGGATCGATGCAACGGCGGGGGCCGCCTGGCGCTTCCAACCGGCTCGAAGCTGGCACGTCTTTGTAAAGGGCGACCTCGGCGGAGGAGGTTCTCAGTTCACCTGGCAGGCCTACGGAGGAGCCGGGTACGACCTGGGCCGCTGTTGCGCATTATCGGCGCTCTACCGCTATCTCGACGTGGACTATGAGCAGGATGTGGTCTACGATGTGCACCTCAATGGGCCTGCGCTCGGAGTAACGTTACGCTTCTGAGCTGGGACTCCCACGCCTTCCGGGTCGCCTCGCCATGTCACTTGCGGAGATCATTACCGCTCTCATAACCCCGGGAGCGCTCATCCTGGCGGTCTGGTTCGCACTACAGGCGAGGCAGCGACGCCGGGTGGCTGAGGCTGAGCTGGCCCGCCTCAGCGGCGGCCTGCTCAAGATGCTGGAGGCCGAGCGCACCCGGATAGCACGAGAGCTGCACGACGATATCAGTCAGCAGCTGGCGGTGTTGGCGCTAGAGCTTGATGCGCTCAAGTCGCAGCACACGATCCCTGCAGCCCAGTTGCATCCGGCTCTGGCCGGTATGGCTCAGCGGGTCCGTTCCGTGGCCGCCGATGTTCAGCTCGTCACCCGCGAACTGCATCCCGCGCGGTTGGAGTACCTGGGACTGGTGCCGGCGGTCCAAGCGTTGTGCCAGGATATGGAACATTACGACCTTCGAATCGATGTGACCTCCAACGATTGGCCGGCGGACCTCCCGGCGGCAGTAGCACTGTCGCTCTACCGGGTGACCCAGGAGGCGCTCCACAACGCGGCGAAGCATAGCGGCGCCGGCGCCGTGTCAGTCCGGTTCGACGGGAGCAAAACCACGCTGAAGCTCACCGTATCCGATGCTGGGGTGGGATTCGAGCCTCACCGGATGGATTCGCTCAGCGGCTTCGGAATGATGAGCATGCGTCAAAGACTACGAGGAATCGGCGGTTCTCTCTCGGTGCACAGCGCTCCAGGGCGGGGTACCCGGATTGAGGCCGTTCTCCCCCGTTTCAGCGCTCATGCCGGCGTCGAGCCCGCTGCTGGCACCGAAGACAAGACCCGCCTTAAGGCAGCCCGCTGAGCCGCCGTGGGTCGCCGCTCGTGGTTCCCTCTGCTCGCTGGATGCATTCTGCTGGCTACCCAGCCGGCCTCTGCCCAGACCCAGCAGTCCCCCGAAGCCAAGCGTGAGACGGTTCCCCAGCGGGACCTGATGGACGTCATTGCCCGGGTGCTGCGCGGCAAACCCAAAGTGGGGGATACCATCTCGATTCCGCCCAAAACGGTCATTACCGTTCTGCCGGCAATCTCCGCCAATCCTACCGTGGGTCTTCTCCTCGGCGTCTCGGGAAACGCAGTGACCCGTCTGGGCGAAGACTCCGCCACCCAACTCTCCACCATTTCAGCCTCGGTGAACTACACCACCAAGCAACAGTTCAACGTGTTGCTGCGCTCCAACATCTACTCACCCCGTAATCTCTGGAAACTGGAAGGAGACTGGCGCTACCTGGACTCCAACCAGCCAACCTACGGATTGGGGCCGGCGCTGCCGGATGAGCTGGAGTCGCCGATGGACTACAACCTGCTGCGCTTTTATGAAACCGTTTACCACGGAGTGACGGAGAACGTTCTGGTGGGGCTGGGATATCATCTGGACTACTACTTCGGGATCGTGGACCACCTCGGGACCCAGGGGGTGCAGACGCCCTACGTGCAGTATTACGGGGGGAGCCAGCCCAGCAGCTCGGTCGCCTCCGGCTTCTCCTTCAACCTGTTGAGCGACACCCGTGACAATCCGATTAATGCGCGAAAGGGACTGTACGCCCGGGGCAGCTTTCGAGTGTTTCCCACCTGGATGGGCAGC